>DATGVT010000106.1:0-13111 GCA_035300005.1 Candidatus Acidiferrales bacterium | reverse complement strand
CGCCGCGGCCGCCGGAGGCGGGGCGGCCGGCGCCTCGGCAGGCACCGGCGTGGCGGCCCAGTTCACAGGCCCCCCGGCGGGCTGGGTCTGGCCCCACTCGGGCGTGGTCGGACGGGCGAGGATGGTCGCCGCCACGTCACCCGGCGCGGGCGCGGCCGCCCCTCCCCAGGAAGTAGACGAGGCCGCCTGGCCCGAGGGCTCACTGCCCGGGGCAGGCGGCGGGGCCGCCGGGTGCTGCCACGCCGGCTGGCTGGCGGGAGGAGGCGAGGTCACCACGCCCGGGATGGGCGCCGGGGCCGCGCTGGGGCGCTCGGCGGCCACCCTCTTGACCTTGCGGCCGCGCACGCGCAGGTAGAGGAACCCTGCTACCAGCGCGGCCAGGGCAAGGATGATGACGGCGTATTCAATTTGCATGCCGGGAGCGCCTCCCTCGTTGCTCGTTCGTCAAGCCAGATCGATCCGGAAATGCGGCGCGGCCAAATCCGCCCGGCCGCGTTCGGTGAAGTATGCCACCAGACCCCTATGAGTCAAGTTCAACCGAACGGGGCCGGAGGTCTTCGGGCCGCACGCTCCCGTCTACGCGCACGCGTCCGCTGGCGACTCCCAGGATGGTCAGGTCCAGCTCCACGGCATGGGTCCCGGCCGGGAGCGGCTCGCCCATGTCGACGTGCAGCCGCAGCTTGCGGCCGATGGGCAGGTCCACCCGGCGCGGAAGGGGCACCCGGCCCGAGGCGGTCTCCAGGCTGACGCCGGCGGCGGACAGGGGAAGGCCGTCGAGCCGCAGGCCGCCGACGTTGGTCAGCACCGCCGGCCGGGTGCGGTTCTCGAGGGTGACGCTGAAGCCCTCCGGCTCCCGGCGCAGGCTCTGGGCCTCGACCAGCCGGTCGGCCAGGTAGCGGGGCAGCTCCGTCCGGAGACGCCGAGCCGGCGGGTCCGAGCTGACCCGGAAGGCCACCTCCTGCCGGTGCCGGACGAGGCCTCCGACCACGAGCTCCGCCTCCAGCCGGTAGTCGCCCTCGGAGTCCAGCGGCAGGCTGAGGCTGGCGGCCTGGACGGCAGGCTCGGCCGCAGTCGGCAGGTCCACCACCAGCGAGCCGGCGAAGGCCTTCCGGCGCATTGCGTCACGGAGCCGGTCCAGTCCCCTGGCACCTCGGCCACGGAGGCGGCGCACCCACCAGCGCAGGATGGCCCGCCCGGCAAGCTGGGGATCGTCGTTGACGACCACCAGGCGGGCCACGACCGGCTCCCCCGGCCGGTAGCCGAAGCCGAAGGGCTCCAGCGGCCGGTAGCCGACAGGGTCGATCACCACCCGCGCCGGCGCCATCGCGTGACGCAGCGCGTCATACGCGAGGCGGGGACTGCGGCTCGCGTCAAGCAGGCCGAAGCCGATCCCGGGGTGGGGGTCGACGAGCTGGAAGGCGAACGCACCCCAGCAGGGCTCGAACTTCCGCTTGCGCAGCTGGTCGGTCGCGTAGCCGAGCAGGAAGGCCTGGTAGCGCTGGCTCCGCTCCACATAGGCCGCCAGCGAGGTCTGCCCCGACGGCAGCCCCATCCCGTGCTCGGCCCAGGCCTGGACCTGGAAGCCGCCGTGGATCCAGGCCGGCTCGTCGTCGGCCACCGGCCAGGGGGGGCCGAGCTCCCGCCAGACCGGCGAGTCCAGGACCGGCAGCGCCTGGGCGCCGTACTCCGTCACCAGCCCCGCCGAGGCCTGCCCGAACTCGGCCCAGCCGCCCTGGCGCCAGCCCCACCAGAGGTGGGCGTCGAGGTCGCCGGAGGCGGCCAGCGCGGGCCGGCTGGGGTCCAGCCGCTCGAACAGGGCCCGGATCTCGTGGTCGACGGTGTGGTTCTGGCGCACGGTGTGCACGTCCGCCAGCTCGGCGTTGCCGGCGACCCAGGGCGGGTCGTCGTGCGCCGAATAGAGGACGACAGAGGGCCGGTTGCGGAGCAGCTCGACCATCTCCGGCACCTGCTCCCGCACGGCCGCCTCGAAGAACTCCGCCTCCTCGGCGCTGGCGTGGTAGGCGTAGGCCCCGGTCAGCGGGAAGTCGGCCAGCACCAGCATCCCGGCGGCGTCCGCCCGCCCGTAGAACTCGGCCGGCAGGACGTGGCCGTGCACGCGGAGCGCGTCCAGGTTGGCGGCGCGGGCCAGCTCCAGGTCGCCGTCGAACCGCTCCCCGTCCAGCTCGTCCAAGCGGAAGGAGGGGATGTAGTTGGCACCCCGCAGGAAGAACGGCTGGCCGTTTACGCGAAATGTCCAGCGGCGCCCACCCAGGCTCCAGTCGAGCTCCCGGAAGCCGAAGGCGTCCTCGACCTGCACCGAGTCATTCCCGGCGACCGAGACGGTGGCCTGGACGCCGTAGAGGTGGGGTTCGCCCAGGCGCCAGGGCATCCAGCGCTGGGCGCCCGGCAGGGACACGGTCATGGCGGCCGCCTGCTCGAGCCCACCCGGCAGGCGGAACTCCCGAGCCAGGCGGATCGGAGGCGCGCCCTGGGGCGGACGGACCTCCAGCCGCAGCTCGCCTGTCATCTGCCGGGCGTCCAGGTTGCGCAGCCGGGCCTCGACCTCCAGGCGCCCGTCGCCGCCCTCCCAGCGCGGCTTCAGGCGCAGCCAGTCCAGCGCCACCGGCCCCATGTACTCCAGCTCCACCGGCCGCCAGAGCCCCAGCGGCACCTCCCAGCGGTAGGGCTCGGGCAGGCTGAAGAAGGCGGAGGCCGGGTAGGGCCGGCAGTCGCCGTCGTTGAAGATCCCCATCACGTGCCGCTTGCGGGAGAGGTCGGTCTCCACCGGGGACTCGCAGCAGATGGTGAGCAGGTTCTCGGTGCGCAGGTAGGGCGTGAGGTCGAAACCAAAGGGTGCGAAGTAGCCGTAGTGCGAGCCCAGCAGCTTGCCGTTCAGCCAGACGTGGGTGGCGAGAAAGGCGCCGCCGATGCGCAGGACCACGCGTCCGGAGTGGTCCGGACGGGCCAGGCTGGTTCGGTACCAGACCGCCTGCCGGCCCTCGCTGGCGGCCAGCTGGCGCGGGACCTCGACCGGCTCCCAGCCCTGGCCGCGCCCGGCCGGCAGCCTCTCCGCCTCGCCCTCCCCCAGCGGCATCCAGAGAGCCTCCCAGTCCGTGAGCGGCCGGATGCCGCTGGATCCCTGCCGGAGCGGCAGCGACAGGCAGTCGTTCACGCTCCGGCGTAGGCCCCGTCGGCGGTGCGGCAGAAGGTGACCGGATGCCCGAGCGCCTCCGCGAACTGATCGCCCCGGTCCCAGCGGACCAGCGCCAGCAGGCTGCCGCCGAAGCCGGCCCCCAGGAGCCTGGCGCCGTAGCAGCCGGGGGCCGCCCGGGCGCGCTCGGCCAGGGAGTCGAGCTCTGGCGTGGAGACCTGGAAGTCGTCGCGCAGGCTCTGATGGGACTCGTCCAGCAGCCGGCCCATCCACTCGAAGTCGGAAGCCTCCAGCGCGGCCACGAAGTCGCGCACGCGGCGGACCTCAGTCACCAGGTGGCGGAGGCGGGGATCGTCGCCCGGTGACTCGATCTCCTGCAGCGGCAGACCGGCCGCCGCGACCGCCGCCTCCGCCTCGCGGCGACGCTGGTTGTAGGGCGTGTCCGCCAGCTGGCGCCGGATGCCGCTGTCGATGAGCGCGATCAGCAGCTCGTCCGGGAAGGGGACGTGCCTGAGCTCCAGGCTGGCGCAGTCGAGGAGCAAAGCGAACCCGAGGCGGCCGAGCGCGGCGGCGAAGTGGTCCATGACACCCACCTGGACGCCGGTCGCCGCCTGCTCGGCGGCCTGGCAGAGAAGCGCCGCCTGGCGGCCGTCGAGGTCGGGGCGGAGGCCGGCCGCGGCGGCCACCAGCAGCGCAGCTGATGAGCTCAGCCCGGAGCCCGGCGCCAGGTCGGCAGCGATCGCCACCCGCTGCGGGCCGGCGCCCAACTGGTCCGCGACCGCCTTCAGGTAGCGCTCGCCCCCGGGGGTCTCGCTGCGCACCTCCCAGGCCGCGGCCGTCGCCCCCGCGACGGCGACATGGCGGTCGATCGCGCAGGGCAGCACCAGCCCCCCCACGTAGTCCACGTGCTCGCCGATCAGGTTGGCGCGCCCGGGCGCCTCCGCCAGCCATTCAGGCTCGGCGCCGTACTCCTGGCGGAAGAGCTCCGCAGCCTCAGACCTCACGAAGTGCCTGGGCGGTCTCCTCGGCCCGGGTGTCCAGGATGAAGGCGCCGGCGCCGAGCTCGGAGCCGGCCAGGTACTTGAGCTTGTCGGCCGTCCGGCTGGGCGGGTAGAACTCGATGTGCAGGTGATAGCCGCGGTGGCCGCGACCGGGCGGCCGCTGGTGCATGGCCATGACATACGGCAGCGGCCGCTTGAAGAGCCGGTCGTACTTCTGCAGGAGCTCCTTCAGGACGCGAGCCAGCGAGTCGGTCTCGGCCTCCTCCAGCTCGGTCAGGTCCCCCAGGTGGCGGCGCGGAGCCAGGTGCACCTCGTAGGGCCAGCGGGCGAAGGGCGGCACGAACGCGAGCCAGCGCTGGTCGCCGGCCACCAGGTGCGCGGGCGCGTCCCGCTCCAGCACCTCGCAGTAGAGGCAGCCGCCCTCCTGGCGCTGGTGGCGGGCGAAGCTCCGCAGCTCGCGCTGGATGATCGGCGGCAGGAAGGGGTAGGCGTAGATCTGGCCGTGCGGATGGCTCAGGGTGACCCCGATCTCCTCGCCCCGGTTCTCGAAGATGAAGACGTAGCGGACGTTGGGCAGCCGCTTAAGCTCGGCGAAGCGGTCCTGCCACACGGCGATCAGGTCCTGGATCTGCTCCACCGGCTGGGCGCCCAGCGAGGAGTCGTGCTCCGGCGTGTAGCAGATGACCTCGCACCGCCCTTGTTTTCCGGAGTAGGAAGGAAATCGGTTCTCGAAGACCGCGATGTGGTAGTCGGGCTCCGGGATCTCGGTTTCCGGCTGGCCAGGCCGGGTCGGGCAGAGCGGGCAGTGCTGGGCGGGCGGATGGTAGGTGCGGTCCTGCCGCCAGGGCGCGACCGTGACCCACTCCTCCAGCAGCGGGTGCCAGCGCAGCTCGCTCATGGTCTCGAGTAGAGGATCAGGTAGCGGCCGTCGGGCTTGCGCAGGACGCGTTTTCTCAGGCGGCGCTTACGCGCCAAGGGCTCGCCTCACCGCCTCGGCCGCGCTGGACACCGTCTCCAGCCCCTTCAGGTCCCAGGTCTCGAGCCCGATCACCGGGCGGCCGAGGCGGCGGGCGAACGCGATCTCGGAGAGCGTGCCCCAGCCGCCGCCGATCGCGATCACGCTGTCGGCGGCGGTGACGATGACCGCGTTCCGGGCCTCGCCGAGGCCGGTCGCCAGCGCCACCGTGACGTACTGGTTGGCCGCCGTCCGGTCCTCGCCGGGCAGCACGCCGACCACCGTCCCGCCCGCTTCGGCCGCGGCCTGGCTGGCGGCGGCCATCACTCCCCGGTCGAGGCCGCCGCTGATGACCACCGCCCCGGCCTCGGCCAGCAGGCGGCCGACCTCGCGCGCGGCGGCCAGCTCGCCGGTGCCGGCCTGGGAGGCACCGCACACAGCCACGTAGCGCGGAGCCATGTCCCGGCGAGTCTATCGGAGCCACCGGCTCTGGCCCGGCGCCGGCAGCTGCGGTGGCCAGGCCGCCGAGGCCAAGGCGCCGGTGGCGCTAGGAGCGGGTGCCCGCAGACGCGAAGCGGCTGTGGGCGGTACGCATGTGGAGGATGCGTGACGACGCGGCGCCGGGTCCTGCAACACCGGCATCGACGAGCATGGGCGACGCAAGATGCGGCGATGGCGCCAGGGTCGGTGGCTCGATTACACTGACCTCGAAGTCCACTGCCCGTGAGGCGAAGGAGGTGAGGCGAGTCTTGGATCAACCCAGTCGTGGAGCCGACCGCCTCGTTTGCCCGCCGGGAGCGTCGGAGGGAGCCACTCTCTAGCGCTGCCGAAATTCCCTGAACCGGCTCCTGGAGTCGGAGGCGGGGAGCTCCGCGAGCAACGTACGTTCGGAGACAAGGGGGAGGCCGGAACGTCCGGCCTCCTCTGTTTCTTCTAGAGTCGGAGCGGTGGCCGAGGAGATCGCCGCGCGGATCAACGCCCTGCCTTCGGGCTGGATGAAAGCGATGGGCTTGCGCGTGACCCGGGCCGGCGCCGACGAGGTCGCCTGCGAGTGGGAGGTCTCCGAGCAGCACCACCAGGGCTACGGCATCGTCCACGGCGGCGTCTTCTCGGGGGTGATCGAGTCCCTGGCCTCGATCGGAGCCGCCCTGGTGGCGATGCCCCGGGGCCAGCACGTGGTCGGGCTGGAGAACCACACCAGCTTCCTGCGCGCGGTGCGCGGGGGGAGGCTGCGGGCGGTGGCGGTGCCCATCACGCGCGGCCGCCGGTCCCAGGTCTGGGAGGGGCGCGTCCTGGATGAGCAGGACCGCCTGGTCGCCACCGGCCGGGTGCGGCTGCTCTGCCTCGAGGGCGACGACGAGCTGGCCGGGGAGCGGATCCGCGGTCCCCTGCAACCGGGCTGACCACATCCGGTGGGCTGGCTGCTGGCGCGGACCCTTGTCTTCACCGTAGTCGTCCCGGGCTCGGTGATCGTGCTCATACCCCGCTGGATCCTGCGCGGACAGCCGGTGCTGGGGTCGCCCTGGCTGGTCGCCGCGGGCGCGCTCCTGGTGGCGGCCGGAGGGGCGCTGCTGGCTCGCTGCTTCTGGGCGTTCATGGCCGAGGGGCGAGGCACCCCGGCGCCCTGGGACCCACCCCGGCGGCTGGTCGTGCGCGGTCCGTTCAGCCGGGTCCGGAACCCGATCTACCTGGGCGTGCTCGCGGTCCTCACCGGTGAGGCCGGGCTCTTCTCGTCCGGGGCGCTGCTGGCCTGGGCTGTGATAGCCGCGCTGCTCTTCCACGGCGCCGTCGTCCTCTACGAGGAGCCGGGACTCCGGCGGCGCTTCGGCGCCGATTACGAGCGCTACCTGCGCGAGGTGCCGCGCTGGGTGCCCCGGCTCAGCGGCTTCCGGTGACGAAGCTGAAGATGATCTGGTCGATCAGCCGCTCGACCGGGGCCAGGTCGTCGGTGAAGACCTGGCCGTGGTAGGTCGATAGGCGCAGGTCGCCCTCGGTCTCCGCGCTGACCGCCACCTCCTGCACCACCGGCTCCTGGACCAGGTCCAGGTTGTGGCGCACGTCCTCCAGCGTCACCGGCTGCATGGTGCCGTAGACCAGGGTGTTCGAGAACTCGGGCACGTCCACCAGGTAGACGCTGGGGTACACGGCGGCCATCGTGCTGGCGATCGCCTCCACCAGCCGGTAGTCGGTCGCCGTGCGGCCGGCGTTGACCACCGCCACGCCGCCCGGCTTGAGATGGGCTCGGACCAGCTCGAAGAACTCACGCGTGGTCAGGTGGAAGGGGATGTACGGCTGTCGGTAAACATCCATCACGATCACGTCGTAGCGGCCGGGGTCGGTGGCCAGCCAGTAACGTGCGTCCTGCACCACCGCGTGAACGTTCGAGTCGCCGAGGTGGAAGTACCGGTAGCCGGCGGCGAGGATGTCGGGGTCGATCTCCACCCCCGTGATGGAGACCGCGCCGCCGTAGGCGGCCGCGTACTGGCGGGCCGTGGTTCCCCCGGCCAGCCCCAGGATGGCGACGTCCGACGGCATCGGCTCGGTGGCCTGGGCGGGCTGGAAGGCGGGTGCCAGCAGGAAGTAGTCCCAGGGCCCGCGCGTCAGCAGCGAGTCGGGGTCGTAGATGGAGTGCACGGCCAGGCCCTCGTTGAGCACCAGCTCGGTCCGGCTCCCCACCTGCACGACCTGGATGTAGTGGTAGGCGGACTCCTTCTCGTAGAGCAGGCTGCCTGTCTGGGGTGGCTTGATGCCGGCGGGCAGCAAGACCCAGGCCATGACCACCAGGATGGCGAAGCTGGCGTACACGCGCTTGTGTGGCCAGAGCCCGGCCACCGACAGGACGAGGAGGGCCAGGCTGAAGCCGATCAGGGTCGGCCGGGTGCCGTAGGTGGGGATGAACCAGAAGACCGGCAGGAACGTGCCCAGGATGCTGCCGGCGGTGGAGAGAGCGTAGACCTGGCCGGCCACGTTGCCGCCTCGGCGGACGTCGGTCAGGAGGAGGCGGATGGCGAACGGCGAAACGCAGCCGAGGAGGATCACCGGCACCGCGAAGAGGCCGAGCACGGCCGCCAGCGAGCCCAGCACCAGGCCGGCCGAGATGGTGGCCAGGCCCAGCTGGGAGGCGAGCAGGACGGGGTAGGAGACCAGCGGGATGAGGCCGATCCAGAGTCCGGCCCAGGCGGTCAGCTGAAACAGGAGCAGGTGGTCCGGGTGGCGGTCGGCCAGCCGCCCGCCCAGGACGTAGCCGATGGAAAGGTAGACCAGCACCAGCCCGATCAGCACGCCCCAGACGTAGAGGCTGGTGCCGAAGTAGGGGGCCAGCAGCCGGGAGGCGCCGAACTCGACCCCCAGCGAGGCCATCCCCGAGACGAAGACCAGCGGCAGCAGGAGCTTCTTACTCAGGGCGTCGGCAAAGCTTAGCCGCCCGCTACGAGCTCGATGTCCTGCCCTCCCCGGGCGTAGGTCTTGAGCAGGCTGCCGCTGGGGTCGTACACCCGGAGGTCGGTGGCAGTCAGCGCGTAGACGAAGTTGCCGTCGCGGCTGGTCGCCACCGCGGTGGCGCCGCCGGCGCCGAACACCCGGCTGCCGCCGCCACCGAGGGGCACCGCCGCCACCCCGCGCCCGGTGCCCAGGTAGAGGTGGGAGCCGTCCGGCGCCAGAGCCGGCCGGCCGCTGTAGGCCGGTACCCTGCCGTGGCGGTCCGCGTTGCCAGAACCGTTGACGTGGTACCAGGTGCCGTCCGGCCAGAGCAGGACCACCTCTTCCCTGCGCACCGGCTTCAGAGCCCAGGGCCGGCCCTCCAGGCGGGGCAGGGCGTCGCCGACCTGGGCGGGGACCCAGACCAGCAGGCCGGTCGAATAGCAGTAGAAGAGAGAACCCCCCTTCAGCCCGGCCACCGGGCCGGGCGAGCAGGGAGGCTTCCCGGCGACGCCCGCGGTGGCTCCGGTCTCTGGTTTCAGCTGGAGCCAGGTCCCGCCGTCCACCGGCCCCACGAAAGCCAGGTCCCCGGCCTGGACCAGCTGGGCCGCCCGGAGGTCCCGGTAGGGGCTCACCGGGGCTTGCCAGAGCGGCTTCCCGGCCTGGTAGCCGGCCAGGGACCCGTCGGGGAAGCGGACGATGAGGACGGTCTGACCCCCGACGTACTGGGTGAGCCCTGGCGCCGGCACCAGCGCGCCCTCCGCAGCCTGAGAGCTCGCGATCGGCTCGGTGCGGAAAGGCCGGCCGGCGGTGACCCGCAGGATCCCTTCCGGGGCCAGGACATAGCCTTCGGCCAGGTCGCCGCCAGCGCTCAGGCGATCCACCAGCTGCCCCGCCGGCAGCCTGGCCACAACCTCACCCTCGCGGCTGCCGACCACGGTCAGGTCGCCCCCGGCGCCGCGGACGAAGACGAGCTCGGCGGGCAGCGCCGGCGGGGCGGCGACGGTCTGGCCGCAGGCGCCGAGCAGGGCGGCTGCGCCGGTCGCCGCGGCGACCAGGGCGACTTTCAGCGCGGCGTCTCGGCGGCCCAGCGCCGGCCGTCCTCGTCCAGGGGCACCGGCAGCTTGACCCTGACCTCGGCGTAGAGGTCGCCGGCGCCGGCGCCCTGGTGCCCGGGCAGGCCCAGGCCGCGCAGCCGGAGGCGGGTCCCGTTCTGGGTCTCGGGCGGAACCTTCAGATTGACCCGGGTTCCCTTGGGAGTCGGGACTTCCACCTCGCCGCCCAGCAGCGCCACCGCCAGCGGCACGGCCACCACGGTGCGCAGGTCGCGGCCGTCGATCTGGAAGCTGGGGTCGGGCGCCACCTCGACCCGGGCCAGCAGGCCGGGCACCCGCAGCAACGTGCCCGGGGTCACCCCGGCCGGTACCTTGACCTCGACCCGCCGCCCGTCGGGCAGCTCCACCATCCGCGACGTCCCCCGGTACGCCTCCGCCAGGCTGATCGGGAGGACAGTCTCCGCCTCCGCCGCCGGCCGCCGACCCCTGCGCCCACCCGCGAACACGGAGCCGAGGATGTCGCCCAGGTTGTCCCCGAACGGGCTCTGGCCGCCAAAGAGGTCGGCGAACTCCTCCGGGCTGACCGTGCGCTGGTGGACCCCGGCGCCCGGGCGTGCTCCCGCGGCCTGGGCGGCCTGCCAGTCGGGGCCGTAACTGTCGTAGAGCTTCCGCTTCGCGGGGTCGGAGAGGACGTCGTTGGCCTGCGAGAGCTCCTTGAAGCGCGTCTCGGCGGCCTTGTCGCCGGCGTTGGCGTCGGGGTGGTACTTGCGGGCCAGCTTCCGGAAGGCGGCCGAGATCTCCTTCTGGCTGGCTGTCCTGGGCACCCCCAGCACCTCGTAGTAGTCCTTGACCCTGGGCACGCTAGCTTCTTACCCCAAAACGCTCAGAGGGGCAGCACCCGAGCCTCGATCCCCTGCCGGCCGACCTCCAGGAGGCCGACGCTGGGGGCGGGGTAGCGAAGCCGGTGGCGGGCGACCTGGAGGTAGGACCACTCGAACCAGCCCGGGTTGCGAACCAGGCGGTCGCGCGCGCTGGCCGGCGCCAGCTGGTAGACGCCGCCGGGGTTGAAGATCAGCGCTCCGTTCCGGCGGTCCTGGGCAGGGCGGTGAGTGTGCCCGTACACGATCGCGTCGGCGTCCGGGAAACGCCGCCGCAGCCAGCCGTGGAGGCCGGGCGACGGCCACCAGAGCCCCAGGCTCACGGCTCCGATGAAGGTCGCCGGCTCCTCCAGCAGGCGGCTCCGGTTCCCGTGCACGAGCGCGATGCGGCGGCCCTGCACCTCCAGCACGCGCTCCCGGGGCAGGTCGGTCAGGGACGCGTCGTGGTCGCCCCGCACCGCCTCCACCGGCGCCAGCCGCGACAGCTCGGCCAGCGTCTCCCGGCCTCCCAGGTCGCCGGCATGGAGGATCACGTCGACGCCCCGCAGCAGCTCGAAGAGGCGCGCCGGCAGGCGTTCCAGGAATTCCGGGTGATGGGTGTCGGCGACGACCCCGATCCTGGCCATCAGGTCACTTTATCGGACTGAAATATCGAAAGTGGCCTTGACAAAATGGCAACTTTGGATTTCTAATCTGCGGCATGGATGACGCCAAGCGCGAAATTCTGATTCAGGTCAAGGAAGGCAAGCTGAACCCCGAGGAGGCCGCCGCCCGGCTGGAGGCCATGGACCGGGAGGCCGTGGCCGGCACGCGTCCGGCCACGCCCCCGCCGGCCGGCGCCGCCCTCCGCATCCGCGTCGTCCGCAAGTTCGGGCCCGCGGTCGTGATCGGGGATCCCGAGGTCGCCGAGGCCGCGCCGGAGGGCCCGCATACCATCCACCGGGAAGGCGACACGCTGATCGTCGAGGCCCTACCGCTGGACGATGACTGGCTCGGCTTCACCATGACCCGAGGCGAGCGCTCCGACCCCCGCCGCCGCGGCGGGCGCAGCTCGCTGGTGGTCAGGGTCAACCCGCAGCTGCCTCTGGAGGCGGAGGTCACCGCCGGGCCCCTGACCGTCAAGGGCGTCCGGGGACCGGTCCGCGCCGAGGTCACGGCCGGACCTCTCCGCATCGACGGTTTCACGGCGCCGGTCGACCTCAGCGTCCAGGCCGGTCCCATCGAGGCCCGCGGCCGGCTCGACGCCGGCGCGTCGCGCATCCGCTGCCAGGCCGGGCCGGTCCGGGTCATCCTGGAGCGCGGCTCCAGCGTGAGGGTCCGCGGCCACGCGATGCTGGGTAAGGTCAGCCTGCCGGGTGGGGGCCGCGAGGCCGTCGTGGGCGGGGGGACCGGGACCCTCGACGTGGAGGCGACCATGGGTCCGGTCACGGTGACGAGCGAGGGATGACGGCCCGCCCCGCGCCTCGCAGCTGCCCGGTCTGCGGCGACCGGTTGGAGCTCACGAAGCTGTCCTGCCGGACCTGCGACACCGAGCTGTCGGGCTCTTTCGAGAGCTGCGAGTTCTGCGTACTCGGTCCCGAGGACCGCGACCTCCTGCGGGTCTTCCTCTCCTCGCGCGGCAACATGAAGGAGCTGGAGCGGCACCTGAGCGTCAGCTATCCGACCGCTCGCGCCCGATTCGACCAGCTCCTGGCCCGCATCGGCATCGACCGCCCCGCCGCGCCCAGCCCCCGAGTGGAGCTGCTGGAGCAGCTGGCCAAGGGCGAGCTGGACGTTGACGAGGCGCTGAAGCGCCTGAGCTGACAGGGGGTGCTGAGATGATGATCGACCTCGACCAGGCCCTGCGGGGGGTCCACCGGCGCCAGGCGCAGATGCGGGAGGCGGCGGAGCGCTCGCGGCTCGCCGCCGGCGCCCATGCCGGCCGGGAAGGGACCGAGGCCTGGCCGGCCGGGGGCTGGCTCGCGGCCCAGCTCCGGCGGCTGGCCGACCGCCTCGATCCCGCCTCCACCCACCCGGCTCGGCGGCCGGCCGAGTGACGCTCGCGGTCGAGACCCGGGCGCTGGCCAAGGCCTTCGTCCGTGGCCGCCGCACCCTCTGGCAGCGCCTGCGTGGCCACCCCGACCAGCGCGAACGCTTCTGGGCGGTCAAGGGCATCGACCTCGAGGTGGCCGAGGGCGAGATCTTCGGGGTCCTGGGCCCCAACGGCGCCGGGAAGACCACCACCATGCGCATGCTGGCGACGCTGCTGGAGCCGACCCGCGGCTCCGCCCGCGTTCTCGGCCTGGACGTGGCCCGGCGGCCCCGCGAGGTCCGGGCCCGGCTGGGCGCCGTGCTCAGCGGTGAGCGGAGCCTGTACTGGAAGCTGACCGCTCGGGAGAACCTGGAGTACTTCGCCGCCCTCTACCACGTGCCGCCCGGCGCCGCCCGCTGACCGAGAGGCGCCTGACCCCGACGGGGGCCATCGGCTTGCACTGACCCCTCCCCCTTCAGGGGGAGGTAGGTGGGGGACGAACGTCAGGCGAAGACGTTGACCGCGGTGTCCTCCGCGCGAGGGTCGGGCTGCTGCTCGGCCCAGTCAGCCGCCTCCGACGCCTCCCGGTCGTACTCCTCTCGGATGGCCTGCGCCTCCTCTGGGCTGAGCCAGCCCTGCTCGG
>DATGVT010000105.1:0-4539 GCA_035300005.1 Candidatus Acidiferrales bacterium | reverse complement strand
CGCTGGGCGAACTCGTACAGGTGGGCGCGCATGATGATCACCGCTCGGTCGCCGTTGCGAGCCTTGATCGCGCGGTAGAGCTCCCCATGCGCCCGGCGGGCGGCGTCCGCCATGTCCGGCTGCCGGGCGTGCAGCTCGTCGAAGGCTTCCTGGACCAGGGCCCGGGTCGCCATCCACATCGCCTGCAGAGCCCGGTTGTGCGCGGCGCGCACCAGCGCCGTGTGGAAGTCGAGGCTGGTGGCGGCCGTGCCCTGGGGACGGCCGGGCGGAGCGTCGATGGCCGCCTCCATGTGCCTCAGGTCGTCCTCGGTCGCCCGCTCGGCCGCGAGCCGGGCTGCGGTCGTCTCCAGGGCCAGGCGGGCCTCGGCCAGCTCCAGGAAGGTGCTGCCGTGCATGTGCAGGTGGGTGCCCAGGCTCTCGGTCAGGAGGGCGACGTCGGGATGGGCCACGTAGGGACCGCCCTGGCCGCCGACCCTGACCTGCACCAGGCCCGCCGCCTCCAGGGCGCGCAGGGCGTCGCGCACAGTGACCCGGCTGACGCCGAACTGGCGCGCCATGTCCCGCTCGGTGGGCAGCCGGTCGCCCGGCTGGTAGCGGCCGCTGAGGATGGCCTGCCGGATCTGGGCGATCACGTCGGTGGAGGCCCGCATCGGCTTGATGGCGGTGAACTGGTTGGCGAGGCCGGCCATCTCGCCTAGCCCTTGGCCGGCCGCCAGGCGTCGAAGCGGCGCTCCAGGCGCTGCAGGATCAGGGTCAGGACGACGCCGGTCCCGGCGATCAGGATCAGGTCCGCGAAGACCTTGGCGGTCTGGAAGGTCTCACCGGCGATCGCCATCCGCATCCCGATGCCGTGCTGGGCCGCCACCAGCTCGCCCACGACCACCCCGATCAGCGCGTGGCCGACCCCCAGGCGGAGGCCGGTGAGGATGAAGGGCACCGAGCCAGGAAGGGCGATGGTTCGGAAGATCTGCGCGTCGCCGGCGCCGAAGGAGCGGGCCGCCTTGAGCAGGCTGGTGTCCAGGCTCCGGATGCCGGCCATGGTGTTGATGGTGATCGGGAAGAAGGCACCCAGGAAGATGACCGCGATCTTGGAGTAGATCCCGATCCCGAACCAGATGATGAGGAGCGGCAGCAGCGCAATCCGGGGCGTGCTGTAGAAGAAGCTGATGAAGGGGTCGAGGGCCAGGTTGAACCGGCGGTACCAGCCCAGCAGGATCCCGAGCGGCAGCCCGATCGCGATCGCGAGCCCGTAGCCGGAGGCCAGCTCCTGGCCGCTGGTCGCGAGATCCAGCCAGATGTCGGGATCCTTGAACTCGCTCCGAAAGGCGGTCGCGATGTCGGTGGGCCCAGGCAGGAAGAGCTCCGGCATCACCCGTGCCATCGCCACCAGCTGCCAGACGACCAGGAAGAACACGACCGCGGCGCCGCCGATCAGGAGCGGCTCGAACTTCTGCAGGCGGCCCGGCTGGCCGGGGACGACCGGCCGCTGCTGGGGAGGCAGGCTGGTGGCGCCGGCCTGGCTCACGGTGGCGGGAGCGATGACGCCGGCGGCGCCGGCGGCGCGCTTGGCGCTCACGCCGGCCGCGGCTCGCGAGCCCGGGTGGTCTCCTCCTCGATCAGGCTCCAGATCGCGTCCTCGTACTCGACGAACCGGGGGTCGCGCTTGATCTTCAGAGGGCGCGGCCGGTCCAGCTCGATGTCCAGGACCTGCTTGACCCGGCCCGGGCGGGCGGTGAAGACGACCACCCGGTCGGCCAGGTAGATCGCCTCCTTGATGTCGTGGGTGATGAAGAGGGCGGTCTTGCGGGTCGCGCTCCAGACCCTGAGCAGCTCCAGCTGCATGAACTCCCGCGTCTGCGCGTCGAGGGAGGCAAACGGCTCGTCCAGGAGGAGCATCTCAGGGTCGGTGGCCAGCGCCCGGGCCAGGTTGACCCGCTGCTGCATGCCTCCCGAGAGCTCGAGCGGGTAGGCGTCCTCGAAGCCGTCCAGCCCGACCAGCTTGATGAAGGAGCGCGCGCTCTCGTGGGCCTGGGAGCGGCGGATCAGGCCCTGCAGCTCGAGGCCGTAGACGACGTTGCCCAGCACCGTCCGCCAGGGGAGCAGGCTGGGCGACTGGAAGACCATGGCGCGGTCGCGGCCCGGACCCTTGATCGGCGCCCCGTTCAGCGTCAGGGAGCCACCCGAGATCTGGAGCAGGCCGTCCACCGCGTTCAGGAAGGTGGTCTTGCCGCAGCCCGAGGGGCCGACGATGGCGAGGAACTCGCCGGGCCGCACCTCGAGGCTGACTCCGTTGACCGCGAGGAAGGGGGCGTTCGAGCGCTCGCGCCAGTAGTGGATGCTGACCTCGCGAGCCTGCAGCTTGGCCGCGCCAGCCGGGCCCGGCACCGGCGATGGTCTAAACATCAAACCTTCGGCCGCACTCTATCCTATGAAAAGCGGCCGGGTTGGAGGCATCCCCAGGAGGTCGGCGATGGCGGTCACCGAGAAGCGGCAGGTCGAGGGCAGGGGATTCACTTACCGCGGTCTGCGCGAGTGGATCGACGCCGTCGATCGGCTCGGCCAGCTGCGCCGCGTGCACGGCGCCAACGCCGAGGAGGAGATCGGCGCCGCCACCGACGTCCTGCAGCATCGGGAAGGCAAGCCGGCGGTCATCTTCGACCAGGTACCCGGCTACGACCCGGGCTTCCGCGTCCTCGTCAACGGGCTGGGGGCGATCGACCGCATCGCCCTCACGCTGGGCCTGCCGGTGGGGCGCGACAAGCTGGAGACCTCGGACGCCTGGCGCCAGCGGATCAAGGAGCTCAAGCCGCTGCCGCCGGTCGAGGTCAAGGACGGGCCGATCTTCGAGAACGTCAGGCGCGCCAAGGATGTCGACATGACCATCTTCCCGGCGCCCAGGTGGCACCCGCTGGACGGGGGCCGCTACATCGGCACCGGGTCCTTCGACATCACCCTCGACCCCGAGGACGGCTGGGTCAACCTCGGCACCTACCGGGTCATGGTCCACGACGCGACCCGGCTCGGCTACTACATCTCGCCCGGCAAGCACGGGCGCCTGCACCGGCAGAAGTACTTCGACCGCGGCGAGCGGATGCCGGTGGCGATGGTCTTCGGGAGCGATCCGCTCCTGTTCCTGGCCTCCTGCACGGAGATCCCCTACGGCGTCAGCGAGTACGCCTGGGTGGGGGCCGTCCGGGGCCAGCCGCAGGAGGTGATCAAGGGGCCGGTGACCGGACTTCCGCTGCCCGCCGATGCCGAGATCGTGATCGAGGGTTTCGCCAGCCCGACCGAGAGCCTGCCCGAGGGACCGTTCGGCGAGTGGACCGGCTACTACGCCTCCGACATGCGGCCCGAGCCGGTGGTGAACGTCGAGGCGCTCTACTACCGCGACCAGGCCATCCTCCTCGGCGAGCCGCCCGGCCAGCCGCCGGACGAGCAGTCGCGCTACCGGGCGGTGCTGCGTTCGGCGCTGCTGCGGGACGAGCTGGAGAAGGTGGGCATCCCGGACGTGGTCGGCGCCTGGCAGCACGAGGTGGGCGGCTCCCGGCTATTCACGGTGGTCAGCATCAAGCAGCGCTATCCCGGGCACTCGCGGCAGGTGATGCACGTGGCGGCCCAGTGCCGGGCGGGGGCCTACGCCGGGCGCTACACGGTGGTGGTCGACGAGGACATCGATCCCTCCAACCTGGAGGAGGTCATGTGGGCGCTGTGCACCCGCTCCGACCCGGCCACCTCGATCGACATCATCCAGCGGGCCTGGAGCACGCCTCTGGATCCGCGCATCCCACCCGACCGCAAGGCGGTCAAGGACTTCACCAACTCCAGGGCGCTGATCGACGCCACCCGGCCGTGGGAGTGGAAGGACAAGTACGCGCCCATCAACGTGCCGCCGCGGGAGCAGCGGGAGGCGGCCCTGAAGCGCTGGGGGTTCCTGCTAGACGATTAAGAGGTCGTAGGGGCGGGACATGTCCCGCCCCTACATGTCCTCGGCCCACCTCCCGGGATTGGACTCCACGTATTCCCACAGCGCCTCCAGCTCTCGCTCGTCGCGAATGACTCGGTCGTAGAAGCTGCGCTGCCAGATCGCACGACCGGCTTGCCGGCTGACAGCCGCTTTGTATCTGCCCACAAAGCGGCTCAGGTGGCCGGCAGCAGACGTGCCATCCGGGTTGAGGTTCACGTAGACAATGCCGTGCACGTGGTTGGGCATGAGCACGAAGACGGGCGATTCAGCGTTGGGGACAAGCGTGGCGACTCGCCACCATTCGGCTTCGGCGATCGCATCGAGGTCCGAGCGGCTCACTACGCCCTCCTCGTTGATCGCGCCAAAGAGGGCTCGGCGTAGGTGTGTCACGACCGTGACGAAGTAGGCGCCTGGAGTGCCGTAGTCCCAACCTTCGAGGCGCGGCGAACGGCGCCGGATCACGACGCCGATCCTGGCCGGTAGAGCAGCCGACGTCAGCCCCATTAACAGGGCGGGACATGTCCCGCCCCTACGAGATCCAGGGCGGGACGGGTCCCGCCCCTACGAGATCCAGG
>DATGVT010000104.1:0-2186 GCA_035300005.1 Candidatus Acidiferrales bacterium | reverse complement strand
GCTGGCGTTCAGGTTGCCGGGGCGGCCGGCCAGGTTGAGCTTGTTCTGGAGGTCTGTGCGCGCCTTCTCGGGCGTGCGTGAGGAGAGCAGCGTCCCGATCCGGTCCACGGCCGGCCGCAGGAAGCGCTCGCTGAAAGGCTTCTGGAGCTCGATCTCCTCCAGGGTCAGCGGCTTCTCGCCGCCGTAGGCCTGGAGGCGCTCCTGCACCATGTCGGCCGTGTTCATCTGGGGCGTGCGGGAGAGCCCGTAGAAGAAGAGGAGCACGCCGCCGCCGGCCACTATCGCGAGCAGCAGAAGGGTCGTCGTTGTCATGCCTAGACCTCGATGGCGACCACGCGCCGGATGATCAGGTTGCCGATGAAGATCATGAAGGCGGCGAAGGCCAGCATCGCCCAGCCGATGAAGTTCTCGGTCATGGGCTTGAAGTAGGCCGGGGTGACGAAGTACATGAAGACGCCCAGCACGATGGGCAGGAAGGTGATCAGGGTGCCGGAGGCCCGCGCCTGGGCGGTCAGCGTCGAGATCTCGCCCTTGATCCGGATCCGCTCCCGGATGGTGTGGGCGATGTTGTCGAGGATCTCGGCCAGGTTGCCCCCGACGGTCCGGTGGATGGCCACCGCGGTCACCACCAGGTCGAAGTCGGAGCTGTCGATGCGCCGGACCATGTTGTGCAGCGCCTCGTCTACCGATCCACCCAGGTTCATCTCGCGCACCGCCCGGCCGAACTCGTCCGAGATCGGTGGCACCGCGTTCTTGGACACGGTGTCGATAGCCTGGGCGAAGGAGTAGCCGGCCTTGAGCGCGTTGGCGAGCAGGGTCAGCGTGTCGCCCAGCTGGGCGTTGAAAGCCCTCAGGCGCTGCGAGATCCGGTACTTCAGGTAGAAGCCGGGGATGAAGTAGCCGAGCACCGCCAGCAGTAGGAACTGGATGCCGAGCCCGAAGCGGAGCAGCCCGATCAGGCCCAGCAGGACCACCAGCCCGAACTGGATCATCACGAACTCCGAGGTCCTGAGCTTGAGGTCGGCCTTGAGCAGCTTCTCGGCCAGCGACGGCTTGCCTTTCTTGGCGTCGCCCTTGCCGATCCGGTCGGCGGCGGGCTGGAACAGCCCGGCCAGCGTCTCCCGGAAGCCATGGGGCGCCGCCGGCGCGGTCCCGCCGACGTCGCCGACCCCGTACGCCGCCAGGCGGGCCTGGAAGTCGTCGGCGCCGCCGGCCGCCCTGCGCATCATGGACAGGCCCAGGAAGAAGATGAAGACCCCCGCTCCCGCGAAG
This sequence comes from Candidatus Acidiferrales bacterium, assembly GCA_035300005.1. Lineage (GTDB taxonomy): Bacteria > Chloroflexota > Dormibacteria > Dormibacterales > Dormibacteraceae > DATGVT01. Next base: position 914 of record DATGVT010000104.1, on the reverse strand, counting down.
ATCGCCAGTATCAGTCCAATGCTCATCGTCAGCCTCCGCTAGTAGAGCTTGTCCGGGGGTGGCTGGGCCGAAGGCGCGAACAGCGCCTCGGCGACCTCCTCGCCCTCCGACCGCAGATGCTCGAGGCGCATCGGCTTGACGCCGGTGGCGGTGTGGTAGCCGACGGCTTTGCCCTTGTCGTTGATGCCCACCTGCCTGAACACGAAGAGCTCCTGGTACTGGAGCTCGCCATCCTTGATGCCGGTGATCTCGGCGATGGAAACGATCTTGCGCGGGCCGCCCCGCAGGCGCTGCTGCTGGACGATCAGGTGGATGGCCGAGGCCATCTGCTCGCGGATGGCGCGCGAGGGCAGGTCGGCGCCCGCCATCAGGACCAGCGTCTCCAGGCGGCCCAGGCACTCGTGCGGGTTGTTGGCGTGGAGCGTGGACATCGAGCCCTCGTGGCCGGTGTTCATGGCCTGCAGCATGTCCAGCGCCTCGCCGCCGCGGCACTCGCCCACGATGATGCGGTCGGGGCGCATCCGGAGGCAGTTCTTGACCAGCTCCCGGATCGGCACCGCGCCTTTGCCCTCCACGTTGGGGGGGCGCGACTCCAGGGTGATCACGTGGTCCTGCTGCAGCTGGAGCTCGGCCGCATCCTCGCAGGTGATGATCCGCTCGTCGGCCGGGATGAACGTGGAGAGGATGTTGAGCAGGGTCGTCTTCCCGGAGCCGGTGCCGCCCGAGACCAGGATGTTCAGCCGGGCCCGGACGCAGGCCCTCAGGAAGTCGATCATCGGCTGCGTGGCGCTGCCGAACCTGAGCAGGTCGTTGGGGCCCAGCTTCTCCTTGGAGAACTTCCGGATCGTGAGGCAGGGACCCTTGAGCGCCAGCGGTGGGATGACCACGTTCACGCGGGAGCCGTCCTTCAGGCG
>DATGVT010000103.1:0-2204 GCA_035300005.1 Candidatus Acidiferrales bacterium | reverse complement strand
ACGGCTGCCGACCTGACCGGCCAGGCCAACCACCTGGGGGTGACGATCGAGGCCGACTTCATCAAGCAGAAGCTGCCCGACACCAACCGCGGCTTCGAGGTGATCAGCTTCGGCAAGACCGCGCCCGCCGTCTACGACCAGCTCTCCAGCGACCACCCGATCGACCTCTGCCGCTACCAGGTCATCAACTGCTATCTGGGTCGCGCCGGGCTGATCAACTCCGGCGGCGAGTCGCACGGCGCCTCCGACCTGGCCGAGGCGGTGCGCACGGCCGTCATCAACAAGCGGGCCGGCGGAACCGGACTGATCTCCGGCCGCAAGGCATTCCAGCGGCCGATGGAGGAAGGCGTGCAGCTGCTGCACGCGATCCAGGACGTCTACCTGAACGACGCCGTGACCGTGGCGTAGGCCGATCGAACTAGCTTTCCTCGGCACCGGCTCCGCCTTCTCCCGGGAGCGCTACAACGGGGCCGTCGTGGTCGACCGGCGGCTGCTGCTGGACGGCGGCGCGCCGGTGCTGCCCCACCTGGCCCGGCTCGGCATCGACCCCGGCGGCATCGACGCCCTCTTCCTGACCCACTTCCATGGCGACCACCTGCTGGGGCTGCCGCCGTTCTTCCTCTATCGCGTCTTCGAGGCCGAACGGCCGCTGGAAGTGGTGGGGCCGGCGGGAGTGGAGGAGCGCCTGGAGACGCTGAACCAGCTGGCGTGGGGGAACGACTGGGCGGAGTTCAGGCCCCGGCTGGGGGTGACCTATCGGGAGGCGGTGGGACCGGGGCAGGTGGCCGGCGTCGAGTACGAGCCGGTACGCCTGGACCACGGCCGGCGCGGCTGCACCGGCTACCGGCTGCGGATCGGCGACCGGCTCCTCGCCTACGCCGGGGACAGCGAGCCGACGCCTCCCCTGGATCGCCTGGTCGAGGGCGCCGACCTGGCCATCGTGGAGGCCACCGGCCCCGGCCAGGTGCCCACCCACACCAGCTGGGAGGAGGCGGCGCGGCTGCGCGAGCGGCATCCGAAGACCCGCTTCTACTTCAACCACGTCTACGCGGGGGAGCCGGAGGGCGCCGCCCGCGACCTGCAGGTGATTGAAATTTGACAGTCATTGAAATCTGACAATGCTGTTGACAGGTTGCCACCCCGCCGCGACAATGCCGGCAGGCGCTGTGCTCCCCACGTTGCGGTTGCGCCCCGGAATCCTGGAGCTGGGGGTTCTCAGACATCCGCGAGCGCAAGGCGGAGCCGCCTACGCCGCCGCCCTTCGAGACCATGGCTCGGGCCATCCACACCAGCTACCTGAGCCGGTGGCTGCTGCATGACCCCACCGGGCCCCGGCGGGCGATCACCAGCCCGCCGCCCGAACGCCGGGGGCGGCGCCGGAACTCGGCCGCCTGAGGTAGCCGGCGGCCGGCGGGCGGTCGCCACCCTGGCCGGCCTCGTCTCCGGGCTGCTCGCCGCGGGCGTTCTGCTGGCCCTGGGCCTGCTCATGTACCGGCGTCTGCTGGGTGGCTCGGAGAGCGGCCTGGTGGCGGTCCTGCTCATCTTCGGCGCCGCGGGTGCCTACGCGGGCTGGCTGCTGGGAGTGATCGTGTACGGCGCCGTCCGCGGGGACGCGGGAGAGCCGGCGCGCGACTGAGGTAACGCGAACCAGGTCACGCCTTGACTTCGCCCTGGCGAGGGCGACAATGGGCTTTCGGGGACGGCGGCCCAGGCACCGCTAGGAGGCGTGGAACATGTACGCGAGCGTCCTTAAGGTGAAGATCAAGCTGGACAAGCTGGACGAGGCCGTACGCATCTACTCCGAGTCGCAGGCGTCGCACACGCAGACCGGGGCCGGCGCCAAGGGCTTCCTGATGCTGGTCGACCGCGACTCCGGCGAGGCCCTGGCGATCGGGCTCTGGGACTCGGAGGCGGCCGCCCACAAGTTCGAGACCAAGGAGCTCCACCGCGACTGGGGGCCGCTGCACCTGAACGTGGTCATGCACGACGAGCTGGCCACCGCGTTTCCGGCCGGCGACTCCTCGGGCGCGCTACCGGCCTACGAGTCGGTGATCGCACGCTTCGCCGGCTGCTTCGCCGGGCAGCCCGAGAAGAGCGTCTACGAGGTGGGCGCGACCGCCGGCCACCTGGACGTCCTGCAGTCGGCCTCCACGGCTTAGCTGCCTGACCCGGGCCCGGCGTCCGCTCGGCCGCTGCTGGACAAG
>DATGVT010000102.1:0-11959 GCA_035300005.1 Candidatus Acidiferrales bacterium | reverse complement strand
CAGGCGGCGCGGCTGGTCGGTGGCGGCGTACTGCAGCGGCGGGCCGCCGTCGACGGTCAGCCAGGACCGGTAGTGCACGCGCCCGACCGCGAAGTAGTCGGCCCCGGCGCCGTCGCCGCGGTCGGCGACAGGATCCCAGGTGAAGGTCGCCGAGTCCTGGCCGAGGTCGGTCAGCCGCGGCTGGGGCGGATAGGGCGAAACCGAGTCGACGTAGACGTCGACCACCGGCCAGCCGTAGACGTCGGCCATGTAGGGCGGCGGGTAGAGGCTGCCCTCGACTCCCAGCCCGCACTGCCCGCCGAAGGTCCAGTTGTAGTAGGCGATGTACTGCTTCGCGTGGCCGTGCACGGCCCAGCCGAAGTCGCCGAAGTTCCAGTGTCCGGCCGGCCCCCCGTACCACACCGTCATCAGGGGGACCCAGCCCGAGTCGTCGCCCGGCCGACCCCGAAAGTCCCCGAACCAGTATCCGTACCAGTCGGTGTACCCCGGATATGGATGGACGACCCAGAACGTGTCCTGCTCGGGGTTGCCGCCGACCAGCGGATCGCCGGTGGTGAGGGAGGTGTAGGTCGAGGGGAGGAAGGACTGGGCCGGGCAGAAGCCGGGCGGGTCACCGTAGGCGCTCCCCCACTGGGAAGCTAATGCCGGCGCGGGCTGGAGGATCAGGGCCAGGACCAGGGGTGCAGCCAGCCCGCGCATCGGGGGCACCCTAGTGCGCCCGGCGGCGAGCGCCAACCCAGGCCGTTAACGCGGGTGGGTCAGGAGCACTTGGCCTCGATCAGGGCCACCCGGAGGGAAAGGGCGTCGGCCGCCTGCTGGCGCGCGCCGGCCGCCAGCTGCCAGGCGTGGGCGTGGTCCGCGAAGCGGCCGCTGGGATCGTCGCCCAGCGCCAGGCTCTCCCGGGCCATGTGCTCGTCAGCGCGGATCAGGGCGGACAGCGCGGCCTGCTCGGTGGGACCGGGAGGCGCCGGCAGCGTGGCCAGGTCGGAAGCGTCGGCACTCAGCACGGCGGCCAGCCGGCGGAGGCTGGCGCGGGTGGCGTCCGCGCTGGCGGCCGCGCCCAGCTGCACACGGACCTCCTCCACCCGTGGTTCGTTGCGGGCTCTGACCCGCTCGTAGGCGCTGGCGAAAGGGACAGCCGACTGGCACTCACGGTCAACCTGGTAGGCCGGCGCCCGGCTGGGCGCCGACCCGCAGGCCCCGAGCAGCAGAGCCGCAGCCAGTACGGCCCGGCTTAGGAAGGTCGTAAGGAGGGGCGTCGCCGGCAGTACGGGCGTCATCAAAGCATCCCCGGACCCGCCGCGCAACTCTCGCCCGCCGGCCACCAGCGGTCCGGAGGCAGCTCCAGGTCGGCGGTGACCAGCCAGCGGCCGCCGACCAGCCCCAGCCGCAGCCACCACTGGCGGACGAACGAAGCCCACGGTGGATCCGGCTGCCGAGGAGCCGCCAGGCGCCGCTCGCCGCGCACCTCCAGCACCACCTCCGGGCTGCCGTCCGCCCGCCAGTGGACCAGACAGCGAAGCCGCGGGCGCTCCTCCAGCCGCTGGCCGCGCTGGGCCAGGGAGTCGACCCTCCGCTGCGCCCCCGCCAGCGCCGGTCCCGAGAAATAATCCCCCAGCGGCCCGGCCCGCGCCTCGGCGAACGCCAGCCGGCGCTGGTCGTCCGCCCGCAGCGCCAGGCGCAGGGCTTCTGCCTGAGTCAGGCCGGGCCCGGCCGGTGCGGGCTCGCCGCACGCGAGCAGGACGGCCGACACCAAGAACGGCAGGGCCCACCTCAAGGCTGCTGCTCCAGGTAGGAGCCGGCCAGGCCGGCCGCCAGGGCCAGGCAGGCCAGGCCGAAGCGCCGGACGCCCAGCGCCGGCGGCCGGGCCGCCGTCCGTTCGAGCTCACGCTCCGCGAGCTGCGGCAGCCGCGCCAGGCGGCCGGCTCGCAGCGGTGGAAACCAGGCCTCGGAGAAGCCGAGGGTGCCGTCCAGGCCGGGCAGGTCGCCGTTCAGGGCCAGCCAGGCTCGCGCGGGGTCGAGCGAGCGCAGGAGCTGGGCGGCGGCCTGCGCGCTCTCCGGGTCCAGCTCGGCCGCCACGACCACGGCGTGCGGCTCGGCGGGCAGGGATTCCAGCCCGCCACAGCCCGCCGCCAGGCCGTCGGGCCAGGCCAGCACCTCGACCCCGGTCTCGCGACCGGCCGCCGCCAGCACCTCAGCCAGGCCTTCCCGCAGGCGGCGCGCGAAGACGGGCGCGCAGGCGTCCACGAAAGCGACCCGGAGCGGCCAGCCGGTTGGAAAGGCTGGCAGCAGCGGCGGGAGCCAGCCCGGCCGTCTCCCCGCCGCCAGGGGACGGGCTCCCGCTGGAAGGGCCGCCGGCACGGCGTCCAGCAGGCGCAAGCCGGCAGGCTGGAGGTCGGCGAAGTCGAAGCGGAAGCCGGCCGCGATGCCTGGAGCCACCTGCAGAACCTACCCCCCACCTCGGGGGCGGCCAAGCCCGCCTGTTAAGAATGGCGGGAGCCCGGCCCGAAACCGAGACTTTACAAGACAAGACGTATCGTCTAGTCTCGTCCAATGGCTGCCGCCGCGCCTCCCCGCGAACGCATCCTGCGCGAGGCACGCCGCCTCTTCGCCCGCGGCCGCCGGCCTTCGGTGGCGCAGGTGGCGGCGGCTGCGCGGATCTCCCGGGCCGGCTTCTACCGCAGCTTTGGAAGCCGCTCCGAGCTCCTAAACGCCATTTCGGTCGAGCCCGACGCCGACGCCCGCCAGCGTCTCCTGGAGGCCGCCGCCGAGATGATCGGGGCGCACGGGCTGGGGGCCCTGAGCATGGACCGGCTGGCGGAGCGGGCCCAGGTCTCGCGTGCCACCCTCTACCGTCTCTTCCCGGGCAAGTCCGCCCTCTTCACGGAGCTGGTGCGGGCCTACTCGCCCTTCGAGAAGCTGATCGCGTACCTGGGCACGGTCGCGGAGCGGCCGCCGAACGAGGTGATCCCGGAGCTCGCCCGGCGCGTGCGCAGGCTGGTCCTGCCCCGGGTCGGCATCCTGCGCGCGGTCTTCTTCGAGGTGACTGGCCTGCATCCCGACACCGAGCAGGCGGTCCGCGAGCTGGCCCTGGCCATGATCGGTGCCCTGGGCGGCTACTTGATGCAGCAGATGCAGGCGGGACGCCTCCGGAAGATGCATCCGCTGCTCGCGCTGCAGAGCCTGGTCGGACCGCTCGTCTTCCATTTGTTCACGCTTCCGGTGGCGGAGCGGGTGCTGGGGTTCAAGCCCGGCGAAGAAGCAGTCGAAGAGCTCGCGCGCGGCTGGCTGCGCGCCATGCAGCCCTCAGGGGCTGAAGGAGGCTGAGGTGCAGGAGTTCGCGATCGACGTCCAGGGGGTGACCAAGTCCTTCGGCCGGATCAAAGCCCTGGACCAGGTCTCGCTGCGGGTAGGCACCGGCGAGATCTACGGCCTGATCGGGCCCAACGGCTCCGGCAAGACGACCCTGATCCGGATGCTGATCGGGCTGGTGGCGCCGGACACCGGCACCGTCACCGTGCTCGGGCAGCGCATGCCCGACGTCGGCATCCTCTCCAGCATCGGCTACATGACGCAGGCGGCGGCCCTCTATCCCGACCTCTCGGTGCTCGAGAACGTGCGCTTCTTCGCCGCCATCAATGACGCGGAGCAAGGCGTCGATGACGCGCTCAAGCTGGTCGAGCTGTACGAGCGCCGAGGCTCGCCGGTGGCCACGCTCTCGGGCGGCATGCGCACGCGGTGCTCGCTGGCCTGCGCCCTGGTCCACGGGCCGAAGCTCCTCCTCCTGGACGAGCCCACCGTCGGCATCGACCCCCAGCTCCGGCGCCAGCTCTGGGACGCCTTCGCGCGCCTGGCCGGGCAGGGGACGACCATCGTCGTCTCCAGCCACGTCATGGACGAGGCCGAGCGCACCCAGCGCCTGGGCCTGATCCTCTTCGGGCGGCTGGTGGCCGAGGGCACCGCCACCGAGCTCAAGCGGAAAGCGGGCACCGACAACCTGGAAGAGGCGTTCTTGCGGCTGGCCAGGGAGGTGGCGGCATGAACCCCCGCCGCGTCCTGGCCATCACCCGGCGCCTGCTCTCGCAGTTCCGGCGCGACCGCCGCACGCTGGCGCTGTTCTTCGTGGTGCCGATCGTCGTCCTCAGCCTGCTCTACTTCCTCGTCCGCGGCAGCGGACAGCATCCTGCAGTCGGGGTCATCAACCAGGACTCGGGGCCTCTGGGGGGCGCCATCGCCACCCAGTTGCTGAAGTCGGACCGGGTGCGGGCCTCCGAGATGACCGAGGAGAGGGCGGACGCAGGCCTCCACGACGGCAGCCTGGCCGCCTACATCGTCCTACCGGCGGACTTTTCGAGCCGCGCCCTACAGGGCCATGTGATCGCGCCGGAGGTCCACCTGGAGGGCAGCCAGCCCGGCCCCTCGGGGACGGTCCTGCAGGCCCTGAGCCAGTCGCTGGCGGCGGCTGCCTCCTCCGCCTCGGCGCCCGGGGTCGCCTCGGTGCGCCTGGAGCCGAAGATCAGCTACCTCTACGGCGGGCCCGACTTCGACACCCTCGACTACTTCGGGGCCGCTTTCATCGGCCTCTTCGTCTTCTTCCTGGTCTTCATCATCACGTCGGTAGCGTTCCTGCGCGAGCGCTCGCAGGGGACGCTGGAGCGGCTGATGGCCAGCCCGCTGCGCCGGGGCGAGATCGTCCTCGGCTACATGATCGGCTTTGGCGTCCTCGCCCTGCTCCAGGCGGCCGAGGTGCTGGTCTTCAGCCTCTACGTGCTCAAGGTGCACAACTCGGGCAACGTCTTCCTGATCTTCCTGGTCGAGGCGCTGATGGCGATCGCGGCCGTCAACCTGGGCATCTTCCTCTCCACCTTCGCTCGCAGCGAGTTCGAGGCCGTGCAGTTCATCCCCCTGGTGATCGTGCCCCAGGTGCTGCTGTCGGGCATCATCTTCCCGGTCAGCAGCGAGCCGCAGTGGCTGCAGTACGTCTCCAACGTGCTGCCCCTGACCTTCGCGGTCAACGGCATGCGCGACATCATGGTCAGGGGCCAGGACCTGACCGCCGCCGCCCTGCAGCTGAACGTCGGCGTGATCTTCGGGTTCTGCGGGCTGGTGATCCTGCTGGGCGCCACGACCCTTCGGCGCCGCCTGGCCTGAGCCACCCGCCCTCCCGAAAGTGGCCTAGGAGAGAAGGATGACCTGGATCACCGGGTGGATCTCGTTCCAGCCATGCGTGGTGTCCAGGACCCAGGGCCCGAAGACCTGGATGTGGTCGCCCACCCTGGGTACGGGCAGCGGCGAGGGCGGGCAGCGGGCCGCGGCCGCCTCATCGGCTGGGTTGCCCTCGCACCTCGGAACGATCTCGAGCACCAGCGCGACCTGGCCCTGATAGCGGTTGAAGCGGTTGAGCAGGCCCTCGTAGCCGGGGTCGGGCCGGAGCCAGAGGTGGCTGTCGCCGTCGATCTCGCGCAGGGCCGCCAGGACCGCACCGCGAGCCTCCTGGCAGGGGCGCAGGACCCTCAGCCGGTCCGGGCTCCAGACCCCGGCCAGCGGATCGCCCGGCCGGCAGGCGGAGATCGGCGCCGGGCTGGGCAGGAGTGTGGAGGTGGGTGCTGGCCCGCCGAGCTGGCAGCCGGCCACGCAGCCGGCCACCAGGAGCAGGGCCGGCCCTCTCATGGAGGTGGACGGTCCGGGCTGAGGGCCACGAACACGACCGCCAGCGCGACTCCCAGCCCGGGCAGCCCGTAGTCGAGAACGGGACCGCCCGCAAAGGCCAGCCTGAGTCCCGCGGAGCCCAGCATGTAGACGCCGGCCAGGACCAGGGCCAACCGGAAACGGCGGGCCACGTTGCGGAGCTGGTTGCGCAGGCCGCCGGGCCGGACGGAGAGAATGCCGATGACGATCAGCGGCAGCAGGAAGAGGCCGACGATGAACCCCCGCACGGGCCGAGTCTGCCACAGCCGGTAAGCTGCGCCGGATGTGGCTCATCTGCAGCCGGCGCTGCGGAGGTGGGCTCTTCCGGGCGGTCAGCGCCGAGGTCGACCTGGACGAGTCCGGCGAGTACCAGGGCCACCGGGTCGTGCAGCCCGCCTACCTGTGCCTCAACTGCGGGGCCCCGGCGGTCGACCTGGGTGAGGTCCCGGCCGCGATGGAGGCCGAGGCCGAGGCCGAGCTGGCGGCAGCGGTCGAGCCGGTCGACGTTCTCTGCCCGGTCTGCGAGACGCTGGTCCAGCTGGACCCCGAGCTGGAGTGCCCGAACTGCGGCAGCCCGCTGGAACCGCCGCAGGCGGTCAGCCGCTGAGGGAGGCGGTCCCGGCCAGGATCCCGAGCATGTGGCGGGCGGCGGCAGCGTCCCGGCGGCGGACGGCGGCGCGCAGCGCGCGGAGAGCGCGGGGGGTGTCCAGGTCGTCTGCGAGGGCGGCCCGGAACTCGGCCAGCAGGCGCCGGTCCCCACTCGCCCTCCGGCCCTGCGGGCCCCGCCCCGCCCCCGCCGCCGCCTCCAGCAGGGCGCGCAGGCGCTCCGCCAGGCGCGAGGCTGCCTGCAGCCCCTCCCAGCGGAACTCCCAGTCGCGCCGGTACCGATGCGAGGCCAGGTAGAGGCGCACCGCGGCCGCGGACGCCCGCTCGAGCACCTCGCCGACCACCACCAGGTTGCCCAGCGACTTGCTCATCTTCCGGCCTGCGTACCGGACCAAGCCAGTGTGCAGCCACGCCCGGGCGAAGGGAACGCAGCCGGTTAAGGACTCCGACTGGGCCCGCTCCGACTCGTGGTGGGAGAAGGCCAGGTCCCGGCCCCCGCCATGCACATCCACCTGCTCGCCCAGATACCGGATCGCCATCGCCGAGCACTCGATGTGCCAACCCGGCCGCCCCGGCCCGAACCGCGACGGCCAGCTCGGCTCGTCGGGCGCCGAGGATCGCCAGAGCGGAAAGTCGAGCGGGTCGCGCTTGCCGTCGGGCCCGATCCGGCCCAGGAGCCCTTCTTCCCGCAGCTTGCGGACCATCGAGCGGTGCGTCCGGTGCGAGAGCCGCCCGTAGCCGGGATAGCGATCGGCGTCGAAGTAGAGGGCGTCCGTCTGGTAGGCATAGCCATCCGCGGCCAGCTTCGCGACCGCGGCCAGGATGCCGGGGATCTCCAGGGACACACGCGGCATCACGTCCGGCGGCCGCCAGCCCAGCGTCTTCATGTCGCCCTCGAAGGACTCCACCTCGCGCGCCGCGAGCTCGTTCCAGCGCACCCCGTCCCGCCGCGCCCGCTCGAAGAGGGGGTCGTCGACGTCGGTCAGGTTCTGCACGTAGCGCACCCGCACCCCCTCCGACTCCAGCAGGCGGACCAGCACGTCGAACGCGCAGAACGTGAAGGCGTGGCCCATGTGCCCGGAGTCGTAAGGGGTGATGCCGCACACGTAGAGCCGCAGGAACGGCCGCCCGTCCTCGCTGGAGAGGGGCAGGGGGACCAGCCGGCCGCTGAGGGTGTCGCGGACGCGGATCCCGGCGCGGTCGGCCAACCGCCCAAGTGTAGGCGCGGGCCCCTGACCGGCTAGGAGCTGGCCGCCTCCACGGAGACCGCCACCGAAGCCTCGGCCCGCAGACTCTCGGCGGGCCCGGTGCTCTCCCACGGCGCGTCAAGGTCGTCGCGCCCGAAATGCCCGTAGGCCGCGGTCGGCCGGTAGATCGGCCGCCTGAGGTCGAGCCGGTCGATGATGGCCGCCGGCCGGAGGTCGAAGTGGCGACCGATCAGCTCCAGCAGCTCGGCCTCGGGCACCGTCGCGGTGCCGAACGCCTCCACCGCCACCGAGGTCGGCCGCGCCCGCCCGATGGCGTAGGACAGCTGGACCTCGCAGCGCTCCGCCAGGCCGGCCGCGACCAGGTTCTTGGCCACGTGGCGAGCCGCGTAGGCGGCCGAGCGGTCCACCTTCGAGGGGTCCTTGCCCGAAAAGGCGCCGCCGCCGTGGCGCGCTACGCCCCCGTAGGTGTCGACGATGATCTTGCGCCCGGTCAGGCCGGCGTCGGCGGCGGGTCCGCCCAGCTCGAAGCGGCCGCTGGGGTTCACGTAGACCTGGGTCCGGCGGTCGACCAGCTCCTCCGGCAGCACGGGCTTGATGACCAGCTCGCGGACGCCCTCTTCGATCTCCCGGTTGCCGGCCTCCGGCCGGTGGTGGCAGGAGACGACCACCGCCTCCACCCGCTTTGGCCGCCCGTACTCGTACTCGACCGTGACCTGCGACTTGCCGTCCGGGCGCAGCCAGGGCAGCGAGCGGTCCTTCCTGCGCAGCGAAAGCTGGCGGCAGAGCCGGTGGGCGAGCGAGATGGTGAGCGGCATCAGCTCCGGGGTCTCCCGGCAGGCGAAGCCGATCATCATCCCCTGGTCGCCGGCGCCCTGCAGCTCGAAGGGATCCGAAACCTCCCCGCTGCGGCCCTCCAGTGAGCGGTTGACGCCGGCGGCGATGTCGGGCGACTGCTCCTTCAGATAGACGGAGATCAGCGCGTGGTCGGCGTCAAAGCCGATCGCCTCGTCGTCGTAGCCGATACCGCGGATGGTGTCCCGGATCACCTTCTGGATGTCGAGCTCGGCGTGGGTCGTGACCTCGCCGATGACCACGCACAGGCCCTTGGTGATGGCGGTCTCGCACGCCACTCGGGCCGCGGCGTCCTGGGCCAGCATGCCGTCCAGGATCGCGTCCGAAACCTGGTCGCAGACCTTGTCGGGGTGCCCCTCGGTCACCGACTCGGAGGTCAGCAGGAAAGAGGGTGAGCTGGAGAAGGTGTTCACGCCGGCGGCAATGATAGCGGCTGTCTGGGGTGCGGCCAGCGGGCCACTAAATGGCGGTCTCTTCGTCCTCGGTGCCCAGGAGCCGCTCCTGCAGCTCGAAGATGTCGTCCAGGACCCGGGCCGTGCGGCGGCCCTCGAGGCGGTGGTCGGGGACCAGGCCGGCCCGGCCGAGCAGGCGCCGCAGGCGCGCGCCCAGGCTCCCGTCAATCCGCTCCTGCCCCGCCGCCAGCGCCTCCTCCAGGAGGTGCAGGCAGCGATCGAGTGCCTTGAGCCGGGCCTTGGCCGCGACCACGGCCATCAGGTGCCCAGCACCTGCACCCGGCCGCCGACCACCCGGACCATGACCTGGCCCAGCGTCGGCAGCGGATAGGTCGTGGCGGTGGACGCCCCGCTGGGCCGGAAGGTGGCGCCGTGGCAGGGGCAGAGCAGGAGGCCCCGCTCCCCTTCCCAGGCCAGCTCACAGGGGAGGTGAGAGCAGATCGAGGAGACCGCGCTCACGACCGCGCCATGCCGGAAGACGTAGGCGCCCACGGCTCCCGCCTGGACGCGCACCCCCTGGCCTTCCGGGAAGTCGGCCAGCGCGCCCAGATCGACCCAGCGGCCCGGCCGGGGCAGGATCTGCAGCGGCGGGCCGGGCTCCGGCCTGACCGGCGTGGCCGCCGTCGGCGGGGGGGTCTCCAGCAGGCGGCCCAGACCCAGCCCGCCCAGCGTCCCCAGAGCCGCGGCTGCGCCCGCCACCAGCGCCGTTCGGCGCGTCAGCCCGCCGTCGGGCCGGCCGCGCAGGCTCGCGCTCAGCCGCCGCCGGAAGGCGGGCGAGAGCCGGGGGTAGCGCTCGCGCGCCGCCGCCAGGCGTGCGGCGGCGAGGATGGCGCCCCGGTCGGCGGCGTCGGCCGACCCCACCTTGAGCCGGCGGCCGCGCAGCAGCCGGCCGACCAGCCGCTCCAGCCTATCCTCGGCCCCCTCAGGCATCCGGGCCCGTCCTGGCCGCCGCGCGCAGGGCGCGCAGCTGCATCACCTTCACCGCGCCGACCGTGCTGCCGATCTCCTTCGCCACCTCTTTGAGTGAGTAACCGCGCAGGAAGCGCAGCTCCAGCACCCGCCGGTAGTTGGCGGGCAGGGCCGCCAGCAGCGTCTCCACCCGCTCGGCCGCCTCCCCGGACGGCTCGGGGACCTCGACGTCGAGCGCGAGGTCCTCGTGCAGCTCCTCCTCCGGCAGGCCGAGCCGGATCCCCCAAAAGCCGGCCAGGACCGAGCGGGCGGTCGCGAACAGATAGGCGCGCACCGAGGGCGCCGAGGCCCCGGCCCGCAGCCGGGGGATCGCCTTCATGGCCACCTGCTGGGTCAGGTCCTCGGCGTCAGCGCGGTTCCCGACCCGGGCGAAGATGAACGCGTAGACCAGCTCCAGCTCCTCGAGGGCGATCTCGACCGCCGTGATCTGCCCGGCCGGAAGGGCGACCAGCTCACCCGAGGGCTCAGGGTCCTCACGCATTCCGAGGTCAGCGGTTCGCCAACTCGGCGCAGGCGATCGACTTGGCGTTGCCGCCCTGGAGGTCGGGGCCGGCGTGGGCGTTGGCGTACCAGCCGGTGTCGGGCACCACGTAGTCGGTCTGCACGGTGGCCGAGCCGACGCTGTTGCCGCTGCCGTCGGCCTGGACCACGGTCAGGGCGTAGGCAACCGTGCCCGGCTGGTTCGGGCAGTGTCCCTTGTGGATGTGCGAGATGTGGCCCGAGTTGGGGGCCAGGCCCTTCAGCTTCCAGGTCAGCGTGAAGCTGGCGCTGGCCTTCAGCACCTCGACCGTGCCGCCGACCCCGCTGGCGTTCTCCTGCTGGACCTGGAAGACCAGGGGCTTCGGGCTGGGGCTGGCCGCCGGGGAGGCGGTGCCGCCGCAGGCGGCCGCCACCAGGGCCAGGAACACCGGGACAGCTATCTGCTTCATGGGGCTCACCTCTCCTTCACGTCACTCTCTACCGGCCGGGGTTACCGCCGGCGCCGGTTTGTCCGGATCTGCGGGCGCACCGTCGAAGACGACCCGGCCGTCGCGCAGCCGCACCAGCCGGCGGGCGCGGGCGGCGACCTCGGGATCGTGGGTGACCAGGACGAAGGTCACCCCCCGCTCGCGGTTCAGCCGCAGCATGAGGTCGACCAGCTGCTGGCTGGTCTCGGTGTCGACCTCGCCGGTCGGCTCGTCGCCCAGCACCAGCGAGGGCTGGTTGACCAGCGCCCGCGCGATCGCCACCCGCTGCTGCTCACCTCCCGAGAGCTGGTCGGGCCGGTGGCGCAGGCGCGCGCCCAGGCCCACCTCCTCCAGCAGCTCCCGCGCACGGCTCCGGCCGTCGCCGTCCAGGCGCGCGTAGCGGAGCGGGAGCATGACGTTCTCGAGCGCGTTCAGCATGGGCAGCAGGTTGAACTCCTGGAAGACGAACCCCAGGCGGCGGCCGCGCAGGCGGGCCCGCTCACGGTCGGAGAGCCGGCCCGCGTCCTCGCCGCCGATGCGGACCTGCCCGGAGGTCGGCCGCAGGAGGAGGCCGGCGCAGTCCAGCAGCGTGGTCTTGCCTGACCCCGAGCGGCCGACCACGGCCACGAACTCGCCCTCCTCGACCCGCAGGCTGATCCCGTCCACGGCCCGCACCACCTCAGCGCCCTGGCGGTAGTGCTTGACCAGGTCCACCAGCTCGACGGCGCCCATCGCCTTATTGGGAGCGGAGCGCGCGGACCGGGTCCAGCCGCGCCGCCCGCAGCGCCGGGATGACACCGGCCAGGGCTCCCAGCCCGACCGAGAAGAGGAGGGCAAACCCCACCAGCCGCGGCGAGACGACGAACAGAGACAGGTTCTGGGCCGCCAGCAGCGCGTCGATGGCGGCCGTCAGGACCAGGCCTAAGACCAGGCCGATCAAGCCTCCGATGATGCCGATCAGGGTCGCCTCCAGCAGGAACTCGCGAAGGATGTCGGTGGTCTGGGCGCCGACCGCCTTCTTGAGGCCGATCTCGCGCACCCGCTCGGTGACGGCCATGACCATGGTGTTCACCACCGCCAGGCCGCCGATCACCAGGGCCAGGATGGCGGAGCCGAGGGTGATGGCCGTGAAGAAGACGGAGGCGGCCCTGAACGCGCCCACCAGCTCGCTGGGCGGCAGCGCCCGGACCCCCGGCACCTCGCGGGAGATGCGGCGGGCCAGCTGGTCGAGGTCGAT
>DATGVT010000101.1:0-1689 GCA_035300005.1 Candidatus Acidiferrales bacterium | reverse complement strand
GCCGCCCCTGAACCTGCGCTTCCTGTTCGAAGGCGAGGAGGAGATCACCGGGCCGTCGCTGGGCAGGTTCGTCCGGGCCCACAGACGCAGGCTTCGCACCGACTACCTCTTCATCGGCGATGGCGACTTCGTGGCCCCCGGGAGGCCGTGCCTGGTCACCGGCATGCGGGGGCTGCTCTACACGGAGATCGAGGCCACCGGCGCCGCCGCCGACCTCCACTCCGGCCTCTTCGGAGGCGTCGCGCCCAACCCGCTCAACACGCTGGCCTGGGTCATCGCCACCCTGAAGCGCCCGGACGGCCGGGTCACCATCCCCGGCTTCTACGACCGGGTCCGCAAACCCTCGCCGGCCGAGCTCCGGAGCTGGCGCCGGCTGCCCCTGACCGCCCCGCTGGTGAAGCGGGAGATGGGGGTGTACGCCCTGGAGGGCGAGGCCCGCTATTCCCCCATCGAGCGCCGCTGGGCCCGGCCGACCCTGGACGTGCACGGGATCGCGGGCGGCTTCGTGGCCGAGGGCAGCAAGACCGTCATCCCGGCCCGCGCCCGCGCCAAGCTGAGCATGCGCCTGGTGCCCGACCAGGACCCGGACCGGGTCCTGCGTTCGCTGCGTGCCTACCTGCGGCACCTGGGCACCCCCGGCGTGAAGCTGACCCTGAAGGCGCTGGGGTCGGCCCGCCCGGTGCTCTGCGGCAGCGACCACCCGGGCGTGGGCGCCGCGCGGCGTGCCTTCCAGGCGGCCTTCGGCGCCGAGCCGGCCATGGTGCGCAGCGGCGGCTCCATCCCGGTGGTGACGGACTTCCAGGAGGCGCTGAAGCCGCGGCTCCTGGTCAGCGGCTTCGGCCTGCCCGGCGACGGCCTGCACTCGCCCAACGAGCGGATGAGCCTGGACCAGTACCACCGGGGCACCGAGATGATGCTGCACCTGATGCAGGAGCTGGCCGGTGCTCACCGCTGAGCTGCAGGAGCTGGCCGCGGACCTGGTGCGGGTCGCCTACCTGCGCGGCGACTTCGTGCTCCGGTCCGGGAAGCGCTCCAGCTACTACTTCGACAAGTATCTCTTCGAGACCCAGCCGGACCTGCTGCGCCGCCTGGGCCGCGCCCTGGCCGCGCTGGTCCCGCCCGGCACCCAGCGCCTGGCGGCGCCTGAGCTGGGCGCGGTGCTCCTGGGCGGGGTCGTCTCCCTGGAGACCGGCCTGCCGCTGGTGCTGGTGCGCAAGGAGGCCAAGAACTACGGCACCTCGCGCCTGCTGGAGGGCGAGCTGCGCGAGGGGGAGGCGGTGACCCTGATCGAGGACGTCCTGACCAGCGGCGGGGAGGCGCTGAAGTCGGCGGCCAGGCTGCGTGCCGCGGGCGCCCGGCTGCTGCACCTGATCGGCGTCGTCGACCGCGGCGAGGGCGCGGAGGAGGCGCTGAGGGCGGCCGGCATCCCCTACACGCCGCTCTTCCGGAAGGCGGATCTGACGCTTCCCGATTGAGCGAGTCCGCCCAGCTCGTCATCACTGGAGGCACCGTTTACACGCCGGCCGGCTCGCGCGAGGTCGACGTGCACGTGGCGGGCGGGCGCGTGATGGCGCTGGCGCCCCGGCGGCAGGCGCCGCCGGGCGCGCGCGTGCTCGACGCCCGGGGCCTGCTGGTGCTGCCCGGCGCCCTCGACGTACACGTGCACAGCCGCGACCCCGGCTTCCCCGA
>DATGVT010000100.1:0-7371 GCA_035300005.1 Candidatus Acidiferrales bacterium | reverse complement strand
CTCGACCTCGGCGCCGGCGACGGTGACCAACAGTTTGCCCGGCGCCTCGCCCGCCGGCAGGCCGAGGTGGGCGAGCTCGTCGATCACGCTCACGGGGTTGGCTCGGCGGTCGGGATCAACCCGCGGGCGTCCGTGTAGAGCCTGCCCTCGGGCCCGAAGACCTGGGCCCAGCCTCCAGCGCGCTGCAAGACCCGATAGCGCGTCCCCGGCTGCAGCGTGGCGGCCGGGCGCCCGCCGGCCGCCGGACCTGGCCAGGCCGGTTGCGGGGCGGCGACCGTTACGTATTCGAACCAGGCCGCCAGGGCCTGCTCGAGCGGCGCCGTCTCCGCGAAGCTGGGCGGCGCCGGCTCGGTGGCGCCGGGCGTCTCCGCCAGCAGCACCGCACGTCCCAGGACCAGGAGCTGAGCCAGGCCCCGCACGGCCTCCTTCAGCTCCAGCGGCGAGGGCTCCACCAGCCGGCGGCCGGCGACCAGGCGGTCTCCCTGCCGCTGCAGGTCGGAGTCACCCGGCTCGGAGAGGGCGAGGCGAGCCAGCCCGGCGGCGCCGGTTGCGCGCGCGGCATCTCCTAGCTCCAGGCTGCAGCGAAGCCGGTAGCCGTGCGCCGCCAGCTCCGCCTCGACGCCGATCTGCAGATCGCCGGCTGAAAGCTGAGCGCGACCCTGGGAGTCGGGCTGAAGGCCCGCCGCGGCGAGGGCGTCCGCGGGGTTGCGAGCTCCGGTCCAGCTCACCAGCCGGGCACACTCACCACATCCAGGCCACCGATGGAGTCTGGGACCTGGGGCACCTGGAGCGTGATGTCGGTCGGTTCGTCCGGGATGTTGATCGGGCGCCTGGGCGTGCAGCCCACCTGCAGGTGGCCCATGGCCGCCAGGGTGCCGTTGATCTGGTAGTTGGCATCGTTGAGGTCGACCGCGCGCTCCTGGCCCCAGCGCAGGAAATGAGCGTTGTAGGTCCGGGCCGCGTTCTCGTAGGCGGCCCCCGCCTCGGCGATCAGCCGCAGCGTCTTCTCGTACTCCTTCTGGCCCCAGAAGTCTCGGGTGAGCTTCACCTCGCCGACCTTGGCCGCGCCGATGACGACCGCGGCGGCGTTGGCCAGCTTCTGCTCGGCCAACTTCGCGGCCCCGGCCCGGGCGTAGTCAGCGAGGGAGGCCCCGACCAGCGCCCTCGCGGCCGTCCGGGCGGCCTGGAGCGGGACCAGGATCGCCCCCACCACCTGAACGATGTCCAGCGCGCCTTTGGTGGCCGTCAGGTTGCGGATCCAGAAGGAGTTGGTCCGGACGCGATTCAGGTGCTCGTACTGGGTGGTCAGCAGCCGGGCCTGGTTGGCCAGCACCTGGAACTCGCTGACCACGTCCGCCCGCAGCCGGCGCCGAAGCTGGAGCAGCTCGCGCAGCCGCTCCGCCTGCACCTCCAGCTCCCGGCAGGCGTCGGACGCATTGCGGCCCGGGTCCAGCGGGCGCGGCGGCTGCGGTGGGGGCGTGGTGCGGCCGGGCAGCCCGGCCAGCCCGACCCCGACCGCGGTCACCCCGATCACCGTCCCGATCACCAGGTTGAAGCCCTGGCCGGTGCGCAGGCAGTCCTGCACGTTGCCCGGCTGCTGGAGGTCGCCGACCGTCCTGACCAGTTGGGCGCAGTTGTCGGCGCTGGCGGTGCCCGCGAGCACGACCAGGAGGGCGGCCGCCACCGGCGCCGCCAAGGCCAGCAGGCGCAGCACCCTCATCGGCTCCTCCGGGCCAGCGCGCCCAGCACCACGCCGTAGGCCAGGTGCCCCGCCACGCTGACGGAGACGAACTCGCTGGAGAGGGGAACCGCCAGCCAGCCCGGGTAGAGGCTGACCAGCATCGCCTCGAGAAGGAGTGCGTAGGCGACCGCCCACCACCAGGGCCGGCCGGCGCAGACCATCGTGTAGGCGATCGCGAACCCAACCCCGTTGCAGAGGTGGAAGGCCCAGCCGGCGGCCAGCGAGGCAGGATCGGCCGGCGCCCGGCCGGTCAGCCCGGCGCCGAAGGCAGGGATGGCCTGGAAGGTGGCCGAAGTGGCAAGGCCGGCAGCTTCACTCAGGCCGCGGAGCAGGTCGTAAGCGGCGGTGCCCAGCAGGCCGGCCAGCGCGCCCACCCGCAGGCGGGCCAGGAAGAGCTGCTGCTGCTCCCGGCGCACGGTGACGGTGAGAGCCAGGAAGGCGACCAGAGCCGGGACCAGGAAGAAGGTGGCTGCCAGCGAGAGCGGAGCCCGGCCCAGGATGGAGACCAGCAGGGCAGCGCCGGAGGCGAGCCCGGCCAGCGCGCCGATCGTCACCACCTCGGGCCGGAGCCGCGCGTTCAAGCGGCCGCCCTGCCGAAGCCGCCGCGTCCTGGCCTGAGCAGCAGGTAGGCGACCAGCGTGGCCAGATACAGCGCCTGCTGGGCGGCCAGGACCTCATGGCTGCTGGCCTGAGGGCCCAGCTGGCTGACGCCGATCAGGATCGGCAGGGCGACGGCGCCCAGCAGCCGCAGCGGGCCTGGGATCCAGCTCAGCAGGCGCCAGACGCCGGCCAGCAGCCGGTCGGCCACGCGCAATGCTCCCAGCGACGCGAGCGTGATCACCCCCTGGCCGGCTGCTGACCGCAGGTCATGGCTGGGCACGAAGACGAGCACCGCCACCGCCAGGGTCGCGAGGCTGGGTCCCGCCCCGAAGACAATCCCCAGTCCCTTCGCCAGCTGGAGGTTGGCTGCCGGCCGGACACCGGCCGCCGCCGGCTGGCCGCAGCTGGCGCAGAAGCGGGCACCCGGGCTCAGCCGGTTGCCGCAGCTGCCGCAGAAGCCTTCCTGCGCCACCCGGTCCTCGAAGGGCGAGGGTACCGTTTCCGATCCCGAGTCGCTCGCGTTTTGGCGACGGCATCACACGCGCCTGTTAAACTGGCTCCGGCCCGCGAGGTCCTTTAAGTCCGGTCCAGTGAGGCCGGGAAGGAGGTTTTTTCATGGCCGTAGGGGCTCGGCTGCAGCACGTCGTTGAAAGCCAGCAGTTCTCGCGCGGGCTGCTCGAGGAGCTGTTCGACCGGACCGACTCCATCCGCCGGGAGCCGCACCGCGCCTCCGGCCGGCTGGCCGGCCGGCTGCTGGCGGCCCTCTTCTACGAACCCTCGACCCGGACCCGCCTCTCGTTCGAGGCCGCCATGCTGCGGCTGGGCGGCCGGACCATGGGCACCGACAACGCTCGCGAGTTCTCCTCGGCGGCCAAGGGCGAGACCCTGGAGGACACCATCCGGATCGTCTCCGGATACGCGGACGTGATCGTCCTCCGCCACTACGAGGAGGGGGCCGCGAAGCGGGCCGCGGCGGTGAGTGACGTCCCCATCATCAACGCCGGCGACGGGCCCGGCCAGCACCCGACCCAGGCCCTGCTCGACCTCTACACGCTGCGGGACGAGCTGGGCCGCATCGACGGCCTGCGGGTGGCCATGGTGGGCGACCTGGCCAACGGGCGTACGGTGCGCTCGCTGACCTACCTCCTGAGCAAGTACCGCGACGTCGAGCTCTACTTCGTGGCGCCGCCTCAGGTGGGAATGCGGGACGACATCAAGGAGCACCTGGACGAGCACGGCCTGCGCTGGCAGGAGACCCAGGACCTGGACCGCGTGCTGCCCAAGGTGGACGTCGTCTACATGACCCGGATCCAGAAGGAGCGCTTCCCGGACCCCGAAGCCTACCTGGAGCTGAAGGGGGTCTACCGGATGGACGCCGAGGCCATGCGCCGGCTGCCCGAGCAGGCGATCGTCATGCACCCGCTGCCGCGCGTGGACGAGATCGCGCCCGAGGTAGACGCCGACCGCCGAGCCGCCTACTTCCGCCAGGCCCGCAACGGGCTGCACATCCGGATGGCGCTGCTCGACCTGGTCCTGTCGTGAGCAACACCAGCTCAAGCTCGGTAGACGGCAAGCTCAAGGCCACGGTCATGGACGGCGAGGCGATCCGGCGCTCCCTCGGCCGCATCGCCCACGAGATCGTCGAGCGGAACCGGGGCACCGAGGGCCTGGTCCTGGTCGGAATCCTCTCCAAGGGCGACCACCTGGCCCGCCGGCTGGCGGCCAGGCTGGAGGAGCTGGAGGCGCAGCCGGTGCCGGCCGGCTCGCTCGACGTCGGCCGCCACCGTGACGACCTGCACCTGAGGCCGCCCGTGGAGCGCCCGCCCTCGCAGGTGCCCGAGGTGGACGGGCGGACAGTGGTTCTGGTCGACGACGTCATCCACCACGGCCGCACAGCGCGGGCGGCGATGGACGCGCTGGTCGAGTTCGGCCGCCCGCGCGCCATCCAGCTGGCGGTCCTGATCGACCGAGGCCACCGCGAGCTGCCGATCCGGCCCGACTACGTGGGCAAGAACGTCCCCACCTCGGCGACGGAGCGGATCGAGGTGCTCCTGGCCGAGGAGGACGGCTTCGACCAGGCGGTCATCGTAGGTGTCACCTAAAGCGACCCGGCCGTTCGCGGCGTTGGTCCTGGAGGACGGTCGCGCGTTCAGCGGCCGGGCCCTGGGCGCCGACCAGGAGGGCGTGGGCGAGGTCGTCTTCAACACCTCCATGACCGGCTACCAGGAGGTGCTGACCGATCCCTCCTACGCCGGCCAGATGGTCTGCATGACCTACCCGCTGCAGGGCAACTACGGAGTGCGCGAGTCCGACGCCGAGTCGAGCCGGCCCTGGGTCCGCGGCCTGGTGGTGCGGTGGGCCTGCCCGGAGCCCAGCCACCACAGCAGCGCCGGCTCGCTGGACGCCTACCTCAAGGAACACCGCGTGCCCGCCATCAGCGAGGTGGACACCCGCGCTCTCACCCGCCACCTCCGTATGCACGGGGCGCTGCGCGCGGTGCTCGTGCACGAGGCCCAGCCGCCGGCGCCCGCCCGCCTGCAGGAGCTGGCCGAAGCCGCCCGCCGCGTGACCCCGCTCTCGGAGCAGGACCTGGTCGCCGAGGTTTCCCGGCGCCAGGTGGAGGAGTGGCTGGAGCCGCTGCCGGTCGAGCTCCGGCGGCCAGGCCTGAACGGGGGGTCCGGCCTGCTGCTGGCGGTCGTCGACTACGGGGTCAAGAGCAACATCCTCCGCTCGCTGCGCGAGCGCGGCTGCCGGGTGGTCGTGCTGCCGCACACGGCGACCTGGGAGGACGTGAAGGCGATGGGCGCGCACGCGCTGGTGCTCTCCAACGGCCCCGGCGACCCCGCCGTCCTGGAGGGCCCGGTCGAGCTCTGCCGGCAGGCGCTCGGCCGGCTGCCGCTGTTCGGAATCTGCCTCGGTCACCAGATCCTGGGCCGAGCGCTGGGCGGCAGCACGGCCCGCCTTCCCTTCGGCCACCACGGGGCCAACCACCCGGTCAAGGACCTGGGCTCGGGCCGGGTCCACATCACGAGCCAGAACCACGAGTTCCAGGTGCTGGCGGAGTCGCTCCCGGAGGGCGACTTCCGGGTCTCGCAGGTGAACCTGAACGACGGCTCGGTGGAGGGCCTGGCCTCGTCGAAGGTGGCCGCCTTCTCGGTGCAGTACCACCCCGAGGGCTGCCCGGGCCCCCAGGACAACCAGCACCTGTACGACCGCTTTCTGGAGATGGCCCGCGAGCGGCGGCCGGTGGCGGTATCGGTGCCGGCGCCGGAGCCTCCGCCGCGCCCGCGCAAGGTGCTGATCATCGGGTCCGGGCCGATCGTGATCGGCCAGGCGGCGGAGTTCGACTACGCCGGCACCCAGGCCTGCAAGGCGCTGCGTGAGGAGGGCGTGGAGACGGTCCTGGTCAACTCCAACCCGGCCACCATCATGACCGACGAGCAGGTGGCCGACCGGGTCTACCTCGAGCCCCTGACCGTCGAGTCGCTGACGCTGATCATCGAGCGTGAGAAGCCGGACGGCCTCCTGCCCACCCTGGGCGGCCAGACCGGCCTCAACCTGGCGGTCGAGCTGGCCGCGGCCGGCGTGCTCGAGCACCACCGGGTGCGGCTCCTTGGCGCCTCGCTGGAGACGATCCGCCAGGCCGAGGACCGGGACGCCTTCAAGCGGCTGCTGGAGTCGATCGGGGAGCCGGTTCCAGACTCGCGGGTGTGCACGTCGCTGGACGAGGTGCGGGGGTTCGTGAGCGAGGCCGGGCTCCCGCTGGTGGTGCGCCCGGCCTACACGCTGGGCGGGACCGGGGGCGGGTTTGCGACCGACCTGGAGGCGCTGGAGCGGGTGGCGGCTCGCGGGCTGCAGGCATCGCCGATCGGGCAGGTGCTGGTCGAGCGCTCGCTGTGGGGCTGGAAGGAGATCGAGTACGAGGTGATGCGGGATGCGGCTGACACCTGCATCACCGTCTGCAACATGGAGAACCTGGACCCGATGGGGGTCCACACCGGCGACTCCATAGTGGTGGCTCCGGCCCAGACACTGAGCGACCGCGACCACCAGATGCTGCGCTCGGCGGCCCTCCGCATCATCCGCGCGCTCGAGATCGAGGGTGGCTGCAACATCCAGTTCGCCCTGGATCCGGGCTCCAGCGCCTACTACGTGATCGAGGTCAACCCTCGGGTCTCCCGCTCCTCCGCGCTGGCCAGCAAGGCGACCGGATACCCGATCGCCCGGGTGGCGGCCAAGGTCGCCGTCGGGCGCCGGCTGGAGGAGGTGCGCAACCAGGTCACCGGCCGCACCTTCGCCGCCTTCGAGCCCGCGCTCGACTATTGCGTGGTCAAGGTGCCCCGCTGGCCGTTCGACAAGTTTCCTGGCGCCGAGCGGCGGCTGGGCACGCAGATGGCGTCCACGGGTGAGGTGATGGCCATCGAGCGCACCTTCGAGGCGGCGCTGATGAAGGCAGTCCGCTCCCTGGAGCAGCGGCCGCCGGCGCCCGCCGAGCTGGAGCGGCCGGAGCTGGTGGAGCATCCCAATGACCGCCGCCTGTTCGCGCTTCTGCACGTCCTGCGCGGGGGCGGGCAGCCGGCCGAAGTGGCGCGCCGCAGCGGCATCGACCGCTGGTTCATCGACCGCCTGGCCGCGCTGGTGGCCGCCGAGGAGCGGGCCGACCCCGAGGAGATGCGGCGCTGCGGCTACTCCGACGCCGCCATCCACGAGCTGACCGGCCGCGAGCCCGCGACCGCCCTCCCGACCTACAAGCTGGTGGACACCTGCGCGGCCGAGTTCGAGGCCGCCACGCCCTACTACTACTCCTGCTGGGAGGAGGAGTCGGAGGCCGTGCCCGCGGCCGGCCGGACAGCGCTCGTGCTGGGCTCGGGCCCGATCCGGATCGGCCAGGGCATCGAGTTCGACTACTGCTCGGTGCACGCGGCCTGGGCCCTGCGGGAGTCGGGGGTGCGGGCGGTGCTGGTCAACTCCAACCCGGAGACGGTCTCCACCGACTTCGACACCTCCGACCGCCTCTACTTCGAGCCGCT
>DATGVT010000099.1:0-7230 GCA_035300005.1 Candidatus Acidiferrales bacterium | reverse complement strand
CGCCGAGGTCGCAGGGTCCGTCGACCCGGATGGAGACCGCCTTGATGTTTCCGTCCGCGGCCGGAGCGTAGGTGGGCACCGCCCCGGGAGACGTCGAGGGGCTGGGCGACGCCGAAGGCCGCGCGCTTGGCGAGACCGCGGCCGAAGGCGAGGGTCTGGGTGTCGGGACCGGGCTCGGAGCCGGACTGGCCGCCGGCGCCGGTGAAGGCGTCCCCTGCGCGACCGGCTGCGCCGTCGCCAACGAGAAGACGAGCACGGCACCGCCACCCAGCAGCAGGACGAGCAGCATGATGCCGGCCACGGTCAGGGCCACCCGGCCCAGCGACCGGCCGCCGGGCTCCGGCTCGTCTTCGAGTACTGGGGAGCGTTCGAGCGTGGTGCGCGGGCGGGGCGGCGGCGGCGGCGGGGGCGCCACCGGCGCGGGGGCCGCGGGCGGGGGAGACGGGCCCGGGGGCACCACCGCGGCGGCGGGCGCCGGGCGGAAGCGCTGGGCGAGCTGGTGGCGGCTGGCGGCCAGCCGGTCCCCGGCCAGCAGGGGCCCTGCCGTCTCGGCGAAGGAGCGGTGCGCCAGGGTCACGTTGCCGCCCATGGCGCCGTTGGCGATCGCCCTCGCGGTCGCCGCCAGGGCCGGCGCGGCGCGCTCGGCAAGGCCCATCTCGCCCGCCGGGTCGGGCCGGGGCGCGATGCCGAGCGCGGAGCAGATGACGGCGCCCGCCGCCCGCAGGTCGGCCGCGAACTCGGCCGGCCCCGGCGTGCCCTGCGGCGAGAGGCCTTGGCCGCGCAGGCGGACCACCCCCGCGGGCGTGACCCAGACGTTGCGCTCGCTGAGGGAACCGTGGTGGAGCCCGGCCAGGTAGAGGCTATCCAGCCCGGCCAGCACCCCCTCCCCCACGGACACCGCCTCGGGCACCGTAAGGGCCCCTCCTTCCAGGAGCGTGCGCAGGCTCTGGCCTCCCGCCGCGTCGGTCAGCACCCAGACCTCGCTGCCTTCGCTGGCCCAGCCCAGGACCGGCTCCAGGTTCTCGTGCGCGTGGGCATGCAGCCGGCTCAGTCGCCCGGCTGCCGCCTCTGCCTCGACCGCGCTGCCCAGCGGGGCCTGGATCGCGGTGGCCGGCGAGCCGTTCTCCAGCCGCGCCGCCCAGCGCCGGACGCCGCCGGCCTCGGCCCCGATAGGATCGAGCAGGGCCGCGCGGACGCCGTTCCATTCCGGCATTCCGGCGGAAGCCTAATCCTCCGCCGGGTTAGGACGCCAGCGACGCCACCAGGCCCAACTGACCGACCTGATAGAGCACGATGTTCACCGGCTGGCCCCAGCGCAGCGGCCGCACGAAGCGGTACCAGGCCAGGAGCACGTCGGAGGCGAAGAAGAGCAGGCCGCCCGCCGCCGCCAGAGCCTTCCCGCTGCCGAAGGCCGAGACCAGCATCGCCGAGATCGCGACGGCGTAGACGTAGACCGGGAGCACCAGGGGCCGCTGCCCACCCGCCAGCAGCGCCCGCCGCAGCCGGGGCAGCAGCCAGAGTCCGGCGCCCACCGCCACCCCTGCCCCGGCCAGCGCCGCCGGCCAGAAGAAAGGCAGGTAACGAAAGCCGGCCACGTAGGCCAGGTGCCCGGCCAGGAACGCCACCAGCCCGGGCAGGAACCAGCGCTCCGGCAGCAGCAGAAAGACATCCCCCAGGAGGCCGCCGGCCAGCGCGGCCAGGAACCAGGCCCGCTCGGGCGGGCTGGCCGGCCGCAGAGCCAGGGCCAGCGCCATCAGCGCCAGCATCACGCCCGGCTTGGAGATCCACCGGACCCGTGGCCAGCCGCGCCAGCTGGCCAGCCAGTCGGCCGCCATCAGGGCCCCGGCCGCCGCCAGCGCCAGGAGGCTCGCGGCGGTCACGGCGGCGATCTTAGGGGAGCCCTACGCTGTGCGCTGAAGGTGCAAGACCTGCTGCGCGGCCGCCGAGTCCTGCTGCTCTACGACGGCACCTGACCGTTTTGAACCCGCGTTGCCGCCTGGGTCAGGCGGCGCGACCAGGCCGGCCGGGTGCTGGCCCTGCCCAACCAGGCTGAAGGCCTGGCCGAGGCCGCGGGCCTGAGCCGCCAGCAGCTCGACCGCGACGCCTGGGCGCTGGACGCCGAAGGCGGCCGCTGGCGGGGCGCGGCGGCCCTCAACCGGGCACTGCGGGAGCTCGGCGGCCCCTGGCGCCTCATCTCGGCCTCCTACCGCGTGCCGCCGCTGGGCTGGCTAGAGGACAGGGCCTACCGCTGGGTCGCCCGCAACCGCAGCCGCCTCTAGGCGGTAGCGGCAGAACCCGGGCGCCAGCGCGGCCACCACGGCGACCGCCAGCAGGCAGGCGGCGCCGCCGGAGACGATCGCGAACGAGGTCGAGGTGAGCGCCGCCACGGCACCCGACTCCAGGTCGCCCAGGCGCGGTCCGGTGGTCACGACCATGCTGTTGAGGGCGCTCATGCGGCCCCGCAGGGAATCGGGCACCGACTGCTGGAGGATGGTGTGCCGGAAGACGGCGCTGATCATGTCCGCGGCTCCGGCGACGGCGAGCAGCAGCAGCCCCAGCCAGAAGACCCGCACGGCCAGCCCGAACCCGATGATGGCCAGGCCCCAGGCCACCACCGCCCAGATCACGGTCAGGCCCTGCCGCCGGACCCGACCCACCCAGCCCGAGAAGACCGAGCCCAGCAGGCCGCCGACGCCGGGCGCCGCGTAGATCAGACCCAGGCCCTCGGGCCCCACCCGGAAGACCTGGAGCGCGAGGGCCGGGAAGAGCGCGCGGGGGGAGGCGAACACCATCGCGGCCAGGTCGGCGGCGAAGTTTCCGACCAGGATCTGGCTCTTCCAGACGTAGCTCAGAGCCTCGACCGGAACCCGCCAGCCGAGGTCGGGGATGACCCCGGTCGGCGGCTGCGGCCGCAGCTGCCAGATGGCGGCCGCGGCGAAGGCGAAGGCGGCGACGTCGAGGGCGTAGGCCCAGGCCAGACCGACCGCGCCGATCACCACGCCGGCCAGCGCCGGTCCCACCACCACCGAGGCCTGGAAGAGGACCTGGACCAGCTGCAGGGCGGGGGCCAGCCGCCGGGGCGGCACCAGCCGCGGCACCGTGGCCGAGCGGGCCGCGTGTTCCACCATGGAGACGCCGGCCGCCGTCCCGCTGACCAGGTAGATGAACCAGAGCGGGGTCCAGAGGCCGAGCGCACCCAGGCCGAGCGCGAGCGAGGTCAGCGCCAGCACCGCCTTGGAGACCAGCAGGACCGTCCGGCGATCGAAGCGGTCGGCCAGGGCCCCGCCGTAGAGGCCGGCGATCACCTGCGGCACTGCCTGCACGATGCCCAGCACGCCGACCGCGAGCGTGGAGTGGGTCAGCACGTAGACCTGGTAGGGGACGGCGACGAAGACGATCGAGCGCCCGGTCATGGACGCCAGCTGCGAGATCCAGAGCAGCCGGAAGTCGCGCGATTCCCGCAGCGGGGTCAGGTCGAGCAGGAGCTCGCGGAGCGAGCCCCTCAGGCCTGGACCTCCTCCCCGTCCTGGGCCCAGCGGGTGTGGAAGGCCCCCTGGCGGTCGACGCGCTCGTAGGTGTGGGCGCCGAAGTAGTCGCGGAGCCCCTGGACCAGGTTGGCGGGGCCGCGTTCCCGCCGGTAGCCGTCGTAGTAGGCGAGCGCGGAGCCGAAGGCGGGCACCGGGACGCCGAGGTCGACGGCGGTGGCCACCACCCGGCGCCAGGCCTGCTGGCAGCGGGCGACCTCCTCCTGGAAGTAGGGCGCCATCAGCAGGCTGGAGAGGTCGGGCCGCTCCGCGTAGGCCTCCGTGATCCGGTTCAGGAAACGGGCACGGATGATGCAGCCGCCGCGCCAGATGCGCGCGATGGCGCCCAGGTCCAGGCCCCAGCCGAACTCGGCGCCGGCCGCCGCCATCTGCTCGAAGCCCTGGGCGTAGGCAACCACCTTGGACGCGTAGAGGGCGTCCCGGGCGTCCTCGACCGCTCGGGTCCGATGCTCCAGCCTTCCCCTTGGCCCCCGCAGGGAGCGAGCCGCCGTGGTCCGCTGAGCCTTCTGGGAGGAGAGCATGCGGGCGAAGACAGCTTCGGTGATGGCGGTCACGGGGATGCCCAGCTGGAGGGCCGACTGGGAGGTCCAGATGCCGGTGCCCTTCTGGGCGGCCCGATCCTGGATCACGTCGACCAGCGGCCGGCCGGTGGCCTGGTCGACCTTGCCCAGCACCTGGGAGGTGATCTGGATCAGGTAGGACTCCAGGTCGCCCTGGTTCCAGCCCGCGAACACCTCCGCCAGCTCGCCTGCCTCCAGGGCCAGCGCCTGCCGGAGATAGTCGTAGGTCTCGGCGATGAGCTGGATGTCCGCGTACTCGATTCCGTTGTGGACCATCTTCACGTAGTGGCCGGCCCCGTCCGGGCCGATGAACGTGCAGCACGGCTCGCCCTCGGCCTGGGCGGCGATCGCCGTCAGCGTGGGCTCCAGCTGGCCGTAGGCGGCCCGGGATCCGCCCGGCATCAGGCTGGGGCCGTTGAGCGCGCCCTCCTCCCCACCCGATACCCCCATCCCCAGGTAGCGGATGTGCTTCGCCTCCGCCTCGGCCGCGCGCCGGCGCGTGTCCTCGAACAGAGAGTTGCCGCCGTCGATCAGGATGTCGCCCGGCTGCAGGTGGGGCGCCAGCTGCTGGATGGCCTCGTCCACGGCGGCGCCGGCCTTGACCATCATCAGGACGGCCCGGGGCGGCTGGATCGCCTCCACCAGCTCGGCCGGAGCCGCCGCCGGTAGGAGGCGGCCTTCGGAGCCGTGCTCGGCCAGGAAGGCCTCGGTGCGGCTGAGGGTGCGGTTGAAGACCGCCACGGCGACACCGTGGCGGGCGAGGTTGCGGGCCAGGTTCTGGCCCATGACGGCGAGACCGTAGACGCCGAAGGTGGCCTGCTGCACCTTCCGAGTCTAGAGCGGGAGCGTGGACAGCAAGTCCGGTGGGCGGCCGGCGCCGGCGGCCGTCTCGAAGGCGTACGCCAGCCGCAGCAGTGTTCGCTCGCCGAAGGCCGTGCCCATGAACGTGATCCCGACCGGAAGCCTGCCGAACGCGTAGCCCGCGGGGACCGTCACCAGCGGGTAGCCGGCCATGGCCGCCGCCTGGGAGCTGCTGCCGACGGCGCGGTCGCCGTTCAGCAGGTCGATCGTCCAGGCCGGCGCCAGGGTCGGTGCCACCAGGGCCTCGACGCCGTGCTTCGCGAGAGAGGCGTCGATTCCCAGCTCGCGGCTCAGCAGGCGGCTTTTCGCCAGCGCCTGGACGTATTCGTTCTCTTCGAGTCCGCCCTTGGCCTGCGCCGCCTCCAGCCGTTCCTGGCCGAAGTAGGGCATCTCGCGCTCGGCCTGCTTCCGGTTGAACTCGATCAGGTCCTCCAGGCTCTGTACCGGCACCCCTCGGCGGCCGGCCAGGTAAGCGTTGAGGTCGTGCTTGAACTCGTAAAGGAGCACGGTGAGCTCGACGCCGGCGCTGCGCATCTCGGCGGAGGTGGCGATGTTGGCGGGGTCGACCAGCTCGGCGCCTTTCGCCCTCATCAGGTCCAGCGCCTGATTGAAGACGCGGTCCGTGTGCTCGCTTAACCCCGAATACGTCTCGCGCACGACGCCGATCCGAGCGCCCTGCAGCGTCGCCCCCTCGAGGTCGTAGCCGCCGTCCCCCTCGGCGATCGCCTCCAGCACCCGCGCGGCGTCCGCCACCGAGCGGGCGTGGACGCCGACTGTGTCCTGGCTGTGGGCGATGGGAACCACGCCGGCGGTGCTGGTCAGGCCCACCGTCGGCTTGACTCCGACCACGCCGCAGGCGGAGGACGGGCAGACGATGGAGCCGTCCGTCTCGGTGCCCAACGCGGCCGTGCAGAGCCCGGCGGCCACCGCGACGGCGGAGCCGGAGCTGGACCCGCACGGCGTCCGATCGAGGACGTGGGGGTTGCGGCACTGGCCGCCGCGGGCGCTCCAGCCGCTGCTGGAGCGGGTGGAGCGGAAGTTGGCCCACTCGGAGAGGTTGGCCTTGCCCAGCATGACCGCGCCGGCCTCGCGCAGCCTGGCGACCACTCGCGCATCCTGGGCTGGGGGTGCGCCCACCAACGCCAGGGAGCCGGCGGTGGTCTGCATCTGGTCGGCGGTGTCGATGTTGTCTTTGAGCAGGATCGGCAGGCCGTGCAACGGGCCTCGCGGACCCTGGCGCTTTCGCTCGCGGTCCAGCCCGGCGGCGATCGCGGGCGCTTCCGGGTTGACCTCGATCACGCTGTGCAGCTTTCCGTCCAGCCGCGTGATGCGAGCCAGACACGTGCGCAGCAGCGCCCGCGCGCTCAGCTCGCCCGACTCGCCCCCCACAGCCCAGAAGTTAGCCGATCCAGGCGATGGTCGAGGTGGCGTCGAAGTCGTAGCCGATGGTCAGCTGGACCGGCGCCGGCGGGGTCTGCGCGGCGGCCGTTGAGAGCCACCAAAGCTGGAACAGGCCTTCCGGCAGTTCGGGTGCCAGAAACGCGAGCCCGCTGCCGTCCGGCGCCCAGGTCGGCCTCGCCACCAGCTGGCCGTCCAGGAGGACCTGCACTCCCGTCAGCGAGCTGCCTGTGAACTGGGCCACCACCAGACGCGAGGTTTGCTTGCCCCCCGTGCAGATCATGGCCAGGCGGGTGCCATCAGGCGACAGGGCCGGTTGGGAGCAGGCGTCGTCCATCGACGTGAGAGCCGTTCCCTGGGTGAACGGTCGGGGCATCACCCAGATTTGGGGGTGGACGGTGCCGTCGGGCGCGAAGTCGAAGCTCGTGTAGATCATGCCACCGGAGCCGAGCGGGATCGGTTCCACGTCGCCGCCCGTGTAGGAGGTGCCGTCGGTCCAGCGCCGAGCCTGACTGATCGAGCCGCCTACGGGCAACGCCCAGATCGACAGGTCCACTTCGTAGCCGCCCTTCGGACTGTCGTAGCTGAAGAAGATCTTCTGGCCGTCGCCGGTCAGGCGCGGGTAGAACGCCCAATGATTCTGGTCGATGTAGCGGCCCGCGTTGCCGAGCATCTGAGCCACCTCCTGGCCGTCCTGGTCCAGCAGGTAGAGGTCGGAGTGGAAGCCGCTTCGGCGCACGATCACCAGACGCTTGCCGTCCGAGCTCGGACTGGGCTGGGTCCAGCCGCCTTCGCTCTGGAGCAGGTTGAAAACGCCCTGCTTCAGTTTGAAGAGAGAGCCCCGCTCGTTGGTCAGATAGAGGGTG
>DATGVT010000098.1:0-10858 GCA_035300005.1 Candidatus Acidiferrales bacterium | reverse complement strand
ACGTTGAGGATGGGCATGCCGTAGATGGGGCTCCCCGGAGAGCTCCTGGCGGCCGGGTTCACGACGTCGTTGGCGCCGACGACAAGAGCCACGTCGGCCCGCTTGAAGTCGTCGTTGATCTCGTCCATCTCCCGGAGCTGTTCGTAGGGCACGTTGGC
Source organism: Candidatus Acidiferrales bacterium (assembly GCA_035300005.1). GTDB lineage: Bacteria > Chloroflexota > Dormibacteria > Dormibacterales > Dormibacteraceae > DATGVT01. Next base: position 10,700 of record DATGVT010000098.1, on the reverse strand, counting down.
CTCCGCCAGCAGCACGTTCATATGCCCCGGCATCCGCCCGGCCACCGGGTGGATGGCGTAGTCGACCTGCACCCCCCGCTTCTCCAGCTGGTCGGCCAGCTCCCGCGCCGCGTGCTGCGCCTGCGCCACCGCCAGCCCGTAGCCGGGCACGATGATCACCCGCCGCGAGAACGCGAGCAGCGTTCCGATGTCCTCCGGCGTGCCCGCCCGCACCGCCTTCCCCTCACCGCCGGCCGCGGCGCCGCTTCCTACCACCACCTTGCCCACGGCGGCGAAGAGGATGTTGGGCAGGGAGCGGCCCATGGCGTCCGACATCATCTTGGTGAGCAGCGAGCCGGAGGCACCGACCAGGGTCCCGGCCACAATCAGTGCGAAGTTGTTGAGGACGAACCCGGAGGCGGCCACGGCCAGGCCGGTGCAGGCGTTCAGGAGCGAGATCACGACCGGCATGTCGGCGCCGCCGATCGGGAGCACGAAGGCTACCCCCAGGACCAGCGCCAGCACCAGCAGGGGCAGGAAGTAGAGCGGGGCCGAGGCCACCGCCAGGACCGCCACCGCCAGGACCAGGATGAGCAGAGCCACCAGCCCGTTGACCACCTGCTGGCCGGGGTAGGTGATCGGCCTCCCGGTCATCAGCTCCTGCAGCTTGGCGACCGCGATCAGGGAGCCTGAGAAGGAGACCGAGCCGATCACGATCGAGAAGACGGAGGGAAAGACCAGCGCGAAGGCGGCGTGGTCGCCGAAATGCAGCAGCTCCGAGATCGCCACCAGCGCCGCCGCCCCGCCCCCCACCCCGTTGAAGAGGGCGACCATCTGCGGCATGGCGGTCAGGTGGACGCGACGGGCCGAGACCGCGCCCGCCACCGACCCCACGGCGATCCCGGCCCCGGTTATCAGGGCTCCGGCCGTCGTGAACCGCAGCAGCGGCAGCGTCGCGGCCAGGGCGATCAGCATGCCGGCGGCCGCGGTCCAGTTCCCCCTGCGGGCGCCGCGAGGCGAGCTGAGCTGCTTGAGGCCCAGGATGAAGAGGACCGCCGCCAGCAGGTAGGCGAGCGCGATCAGGCTGCTCACCTGCGCGGAGCCGAGCCTCGGGCCTTGAACATCTCCAGCATCCGGTCGGTGACGACGAAGCCGCCGATCACGTTGAGGGTGGCCAGGACGACGGCCACCAGCCCCAGGGCGACCTCCAGCGGCGTCTGGGCGCTGGCTGCGATCGCCATCGCGCCCACCAGGATGATCCCGTGGATGGCGTTGGTCCCCGACATCAGGGGGGTGTGCAGGACGGTCGGCACCTTGGAGATGACCTCGATGCCGACGAAGACCGCCAGCACGAAGACGGTGAACTCGTTCAGCAGCTCCACGGTCAGGCGGTGCGCTGGGCCGGTCCGGCCGCGGCCAGCGCCTCCTTCGCCAGCGGGTGCACCACCTCGCCGGCGTGCGTGACGCAGCAGCCCTTCAGGATCTCGTCCTCGAAGTCCAGCCGGAGGGCGCCGTCCTTGACCAGGTAGAGGAGGAGGTTGGCCACGTTGCGGGCGAAGAGCTGGCTCGCGTGCAGGGGCATGGTGCCGGGCAGGTTTCGGGTGCCGACGATGGCCACGCCGCCCTCCCGCACCTCCGCGCCCGGCCTGGTCAGCTCCACGTTGCCCCCGCTGTCGGCCGCCAGGTCGACCATGACCGAGCCCGGCCGCATCCGGCGGACCATCTCAGCGGTGACCAGGAGAGGGGCTTTGCGGCCCGGCACCGCGGCGGTGGTGACGACCACGTCGGCCGCCGCCACGTGCTCGCCGATCAGGTCCCGCTGCCGGCGCAGGAACTCCTCCGACTGCTCGCGAGCGTAGCCGCCGGCCCCTTCCTGCGCCTCCAGCGCCAGCTCCACGAAGGTGGCGCCCAGGCTCTGCACCTCCTCCTTCACGGCCGGCCGGACGTCGTAGGCGTAGACGGCGGCGCCCAGCCGGCGCGCGGTGGCGATGGCCTGCAGGCCGGCCACCCCGGCCCCCAGCACCAGCACCCGGGCCGGGGGGATGGTGCCGGCCGCGGTCATCAGCATCGGGAAGAACTTGGGCAGCCGCTCGGCCGCCATCAGCACCGCCTTGTAGCCGGCCAGGGAGGCTTGCGAGCTGAGCGCGTCCATGGACTGCGCCCGGCTGATGCGCGGCAGCAGCTCGAGGCTGAGCGCCGTCACCCCGCGCTGCGCCAGAGCCCGCACCGCGGCGGCGTGCGCGGCCGGCTGCAGGAAGCTGATCAGCAGCGCGCCCTGCCGCAGCCGCTTGGCCTCCGCCTCCGAGGGCGGCTGCACCTTGAGCACCACGTCGGCCTCGCCCAGCAGCCGGGCCGGCTCCTTAACCAGGACCACGCCCGCCTCCTCGTAGGCCGAGTCGGAGATGAAGGCGTTTTCGCCGGCGCCCGCCTGCGCCTGCACCTGCGGGCCGGCGGCGGCGATCTTCCTGGCGCTGTCGGGGGTGAGGGCGACGCGGGTCTCCGGGGAAGCCTCCCGAGGTACCGCCACCTTCATCGGCACGAATGTACAAGAAGGCGGGCTGCGGTCCGCCCAGCGTAAAATCTCAGATTCGCCTCCCATGTCCGGGCCTCTTCTGAACGAGCTCACGATCCAGGCCGCCACCGTCAACGGCTCAGGCTCCCAGACGGCCAACCTGGTCCTGACCCGGGCGATCTTCTCGATGGGCATCCCGGTGGCGCCCAAGAACATCTTTCCCTCCAACATCGAGGGGCTGCCGACCTGGTACCAGCTGCGCATCACGCCCGAGGCTTACATGGGCCGAAAGGACGTGGTCGACATCCTGGTCGCCTTCAATCCGGCCACCTGGCAGCAGGACCTGCAGGGCGTCCGCCCGGGCGGCGTGGTGGTCCACGAGGAGGCCTACTCGACGGCCGACGCCCGCAGCGACCTCACGTACTACCCGGTGCCGTTCGCCAAGCTGGCCAAGACGCGCATCGAGAGCGACGCCCTGCGCAAGCAGCTGGCCAACATGCTCTACGTCGGCGTGCTGGCGGGGCTGCTCGACATCCCCTGGGAGAACATCGAGCACGGCGTCCGCCGCCAGTTCCTGGCCAAGCCGAAGGCGGTGGACGTCAACCTGGCCGCGATCAAGGTCGGTCTCGAGCACTGGCAGCAGAACCTGGAGAAGAAGGACTCCTACCGGCTCCAGAAGATGACCGGGGCGGTCGAGGGGAAGGTGCTGGTGGAGGGCAACCAGGCCGCCGCCCTGGGGGTCATCATGGGCGGCGCCACCGTCGGCGCCTGGTACCCGATCACCCCCTCGTCGTCCCTCTGCGAGTACGTGATCGCGTTCGCCGAGCGCTTCCGGAGCAGCGGCAACGGCGACGGCGAGAAGCGGATCTCGATCGTCCAGGCCGAGGACGAGCTGGCGGCGGTCGGGATGGCGATCGGAGCCGGCTGGGCCGGCGCCCGGGCCTTCACCTCCACCTCCGGGCCAGGCATCTCGCTGATGGCGGAGTTCAGCGGGCTCGCGTACTACGCCGAGGTGCCGGTCGTCATCTTCGACATCCAGCGCATCGGGCCCTCCACCGGCCTGCCCACCCGCACCTCGCAGGCCGACCTTGGCTTCGTGTACACGCTCTCCCACGGCGACACCAAGCACCTGGTCCTCCTGCCCGGCTCGGTGGAGGAGTGCTACGAGTTCGGGGCAGCCGCCTTCGACCTGGCCGACCGCTTCCAGACTCCGGTCTTCGTGCTCTCCGACCTCGACCTGGGCATGAACCTCTGGATGACGCCGGCCTTCAAGTACCCGGAGAAGCCATTCGACCGGGGCAAGGTGCTGAGCGCCGAGCAGATCGAGAAGCTGAAGGGGGACTGGGGCCGCTACCGGGACGTGGACGGCGACGGCGTCCCCTACCGCACTCTGCCCGGCACCGACCACCCGGACGCGGGCTACTTCACCCGCGGGTCCGGCCACGACGAGGAGGCCCGCTATACGGAGTCCGCCGAGGCTTACGCCCGCAACATGGACCGGCTGGCCCGCAAGTTCGAGACCGCCCGGGGCGCCATGCCGGAGCCGGTCGTTGAGGAGACCGGTGCCGCCATCGGCATCATGGCCTTCGGGTCCTCGGACGCCGCCGTGCGCGAGGCGCGTGAGCTGCTGGGCGCCCAGGGCCTGAAGACCGACTACCTGCGCGTCCGCGCGCTGCCGCTCTCGCGGTCCCTGGCCCAGTTCGTCGAGAACCATGCGCGCGTCTACGTGGTGGAGCAGAACCGCGACGGGCAGCTGTACGACCTGATCCGGCTGCAGATCGCCCCCGAGCTGGCGCCCCGGCTGCGCTCCATCCGCCACTACGACGGCCAGCCGATCCCGGCGGTCGCCATAACGCGCCCGCTGCTGGAGCTGGAGATGGTGCCCGTATGAGTCAGACCGTAAACCGGATCGGCTTGGGGCGTGACGCCTACAAGGGTCTCGCCACCACGCTCTGCGCCGGCTGCGGCCACAACTCGATCACCAACCACATCGTCAAGGCGCTCTACGAGCTGGGGCTGGAGCCCCACCGGCTGGCCAAGATGTCCGGCATCGGCTGCTCCTCCAAGGCGACCGCCTACTTCGTGGAGCAGGCGCACGGCTTCAACGGGGTGCACGGCCGGATGCCGGCCCTGACCACCGGAGCCCAGCTGGCCAATCGCGACCTGATAATGATCGGGATCTCCGGCGACGGCGACACCGCTTCGATCGGCCTGGGGCAGTTCATGCACATGATCCGCCGCAACGTCGCCTGCACCTACATCATCGAGGACAACGGGACCTACGGACTGACCAAGGGCCAGTTCTCGGCCACCGCCGACATCGGCTCCCTCCAGCGCAAGGGCGCCGCTAACACCTTCCCACCCATCGACCCCTGCGCGGTCGCGCTCTCCATCGGCTGCAGCTTCGTGGCGCGCTCCTTCAGCGGCGACGGCAAGCAGCTGGTGCCGCTGATCAAGGCCGCCATCTCCCACCAGGGCTCGGCCATTCTCGACGTGATCTCGCCCTGCGTCACCTTCAACGACCACGACGGCTCCACCAAGAGCTACAGCTGGGTCAAGGAGCACGAACAGGAGATCCACGACGTCTCCTTCATCCCCTACTTCGAGGAGATCCAGGCCGACTACGAGCCGGGCACCGTGCACGACGTGAAGCTGCACGACGGATCCCACGTGATCCTGAAGAAGCTGGGCGAGGACTACGACCCCACCGACCGGCTGGCGGCCATGAAGCTGATCGAGGAGACCCGCGCGGCCGGGCAGCTGCTGACCGGCCTGCTCTACGTCGACAACCGCACGGAGGACTTCGCCACCACCGAGGGGCTGCCGCGGAAGCCGCTGCGCGACCTGGACGAGAGCGAGCTGCGGCTGACGCGCGAGCAGTTCGAGCAAGTGATGACGGAGTGGGCCTGACCGAGGCCGAGGCCGCGCGCGCGGCCCGGACCCTCGCCCGGCGCGACCCGGCGCTGGCCCGGCTGATCAAGCAGGCCGGTCCCGTGCAGTTCCGCCCGCCGATGGACGACAACTTCGCCTTCATCGCGCGCGCGATCACCTTCCAGCAGCTGGCAGGCAAGGCGGCCATGGCCATCCACAAGCGATTCGCGGCCCTTTTCGAGGACGGGGTCAACGCCGAGGGCGCCGTGAAGATCCCGCTGGAGTCCCTGCGCGGGGCCGGCCTCTCCGCCCGCAAGGCGGCGTACATCCAGGACCTGGCGGCCCGCGTCGCCGACGGCCGGCTGCCTCTGCACGACGCGGACTCGCTCGACGACGAGGAGCTGATCTCGCGGCTGACCGAGGTTCGCGGCATCGGGCGCTGGACGGCCGAGATGTTCCTCCTCTTCCAGCTCCGGAGGCCGGACGTCTGGCCGGTCGACGACTACGGCGTCCGCAAGGGCTACGCCCGCACCTACGGGCTGGCCGAGCTGCCCCGGCCGCGCGAGCTGAAGGCCGCGGGGGAACGCTTCCGGCCATATCGTTCGGTGGCGACCTGGTACTTCTACCGCGCGGTCGACATGGTGACGCCGAGCGCCTGATTCGGTCGGTCCCGGCGGTTAGACTCCCTGGACCCGTGGCCAGCCTCGCGCGGCGCCTCCAGGTATTCGAAAAACGCCACTGGCGGCTCCTGATCGCGCTCAGCGTCAGCCTGGTTGTGGCGGCCGCGGCCGTCGTGGTGGCCATCCTCTACGGAGAGCTCCCCGACCAGGCCTACGATTTCGCCGGTCTCGCCACCAGCAGCCTGCACCGCTTCGGCGCCTTCGCCGGCTTCGTCCTCCTCTACATCGAGGAGTCCGGCCTGCCGCTGGGCATCCCCGGCGACGTCTTCGTGATGTACACGGGCAGCCACGTGCCGCCCCGGGTGCTGTTCTGGATCTCGGCCTGGCTGGGGCTGATCGCCGCCGTGGTGCTCGGCGCCAGCAACCTGTACCTGATCTCGCGACGCTGGGGGCGCCGATTGGCGGACAGCAACTGGGGCCCCATGGTCCACATCACGCCGGAGCACCTGGCCAGCGCCGAGGGCTGGTTCCGGCGCCGCGGCGTGCTGGCGATCATCTTCGGCCGCCACATCCCTGGCTTCCGGGTCCCGATCACCGTCGCCGCCGGCGTCCTTCGGGTGCACTACCCGACCTTCGCGGTCTGCGTCGCCATCTCGACCGGCATCTGGGCCGGGGTCTTCATGATCCTCGGGATCGCCTACGGCAGCCAGGTGGAGGCATTCCTGGCGGCCCACCGGGAGACCTACCTCCTGGTCCCCGCCGTGCTGCTGCTGCTCGCCGCCTGGTGGGCCGCCAAGCACTTCCTCCACCACGCGAAGCGGGCCCGCTGATGCGGCGGCCGCCCTTCGGAGCGGCCCTGGCGGTGGCGGCGCTCCTGGCCGCCTGCAGCCTGGGCCAGCCAGCAGCGGCTCCCTCTCCCGAGGCGTCCGCGGTCCCGACCCCCGCAGCGCCGCCTGCGGCCGCCGCCGACTCGCTGCTGGCCGGCTGCCGGACCGGGGCCGAGACCCGCTCGCTGCTCCTGCTCAGCCACCGCTACCAGCTCCTGGCCGCCGGTGGTGGACTGCTCTACGAGGTGACGGACCCGCTGCGCCCGAGACTGCTCTGCCGGATCGACGGCCGGTCAGCGCACCTCTATGCCGCTGGCACGCTCGCCTACCTGCGGCCGGTCACCTCCCGGGCGACGGACGTCGTCGTGCGCTCACTTGGCAGCGGCAGCGAGGTCGTGGCGGCGACCCTGCCCCTGGGCACGGCCTACGGCGTCTGGCTCCCGGACGGCAGCACCTTGGCGTTCCTCAACCGGCGCAGCGACGGAGTCATGGAGGTCTGGCTCTACGCCAGCCAGCGCCTCGCCCTCCTGCACACCTACGCGATCGGGATCGGGGACTGCCTCTGCCGGTTCGGCATCCCGCCGCCGACCCTCGCCATCTCGGCCGACGGCCGCTACCTGGTGAGCGGCTGGCTCAACGGCAAGGGGTCGGCGCCGCTGCGAGCCTTCCGGATCGCGGACCGCGCCCAGGTCCAGGTCTTCGGCACCCAGGTCTACGGCGCGCTCTGGTCGCGCAGCGGGCACCGGCTGTTCCTGCTCGGCAGCGGCCCGGCCCAGAGCTGGACTCCCGAGGCGGGGGCGGCCGAGCTGCCCGGCGCGCTGGTCTGGTCATACCCCTACCTGGCCAGCCTCTCGCCCGACGGCATCCAGGTCGCCTACACGACGGAGGAGCCCACGCAGGACCCGCAGCAGCCTCAGATCTTCGTCTACAACCTGGAGGACACGACCACGACCGTCCTCAGCCAGCAGCCCCGCTCCCAGGTCATCTTCGCGAAGGCGGGCTGGGTCTGGTACCTGGAGGAAGCCAGCTGCCGCTCCAACTTCGGCCACTGCGGCCCCCAGGGCACGGCGCCCACCGGCCGGGTGCTGGCCCGAGACCTTGCCAGCGGCCGCGAGGCGGAGGTCAACTTCGCGCCCGGCGAGGAGCCCGGCGTGGCCGACTGGAACTGGGCGCGCTTCGCGGCCGGGGACCTCTGGCCGGCCGGCTGACCGGATACTCTCTGGGCGTGGAGGACGACTACAACTACGCCGTCTTCCCGCCCGAGGACGACGTCGAGGCCTTCCGGGACTGGCCTGAATTCCTGAAAGCGGGAGCGCGTGCACCCGACCCCGAGCTCCGCTACCTGGACAGCGGCCGCCCGGTGCGGCTCTCCGAGTGGACGCGCCGGGGACTCACGGTGATCGAATTCGGCTCGCTGACTTGACCCTACTGCGGGATGGCGTGCCCATCCCTGGAGGCGATCGCCGGCGAATTCGGCGCTCGCGGCGTCCAGTCCGTCTTCCTCTACGTCCGTGAAGCCCACCCGGGCGAGATCCTGCCTCAGCACGACTCCTTCGAGCGCAAGCTGGCGCACGCGGCCGAGTTCAAGCGGCTGTTCGACGTGCGGCGCCCGATCCTGGTCGACGACCTCGCCGGCAGCGCGCATAGGGCCTTCGGCCGGCTGCCCAATATGACCTACGTCCTCAGCTCCAGCCACACTGTCGTCTACCGCTCGGCCTGGACCGACCCGCCGTCGATCCGCTTCGCGCTCGACTATCTTCTAGGGGTGCAGGACCGACGGGGAGGCGGGGAGCGGCTGGCGCCCTTCTACTCCGAGCTGCTCGGGTTCCGCTGGATCGACGACCCCGCCTTCTGGGCCGGGCTGGAGCGCAACGGGCCCAAGGCGGTGGCCGAATTCCGGGCTGCCGGCGAGCGCTGGGCGCGGGGCGAGCACATCGGGTCGCTGGCCAGCCGCCGCGACTCAGCCTCGGCCCGGCCGACCTGATGGCGCGCCGGGCCGCACCGGTCCGCGCAGCTCTGGCCGGGCTGGTCTGGCTGTACCGGCGCTCCGGCGGCCGCATCCACGGCCGGCTCTTCGGGCTCGAGGTGCTGCTCCTCACCCACCGCGGCCGCCGGTCCGGACGCGAGATGACGACGCCGCTCGCGTTCGGCCGCGACGGCGACGCCTACGTCCTGATCGCCTCCAACGGCGGCAGCGACGAAAATCCCGCCTGGTACCTGAACCTGAAGGCAAACCCCGACGCCGAGGTCGAGATCGGCCCCCGGCGCCTGCGGGTGCGGGCTGAGGAGCTGCCTCCGGGGCCGGAGAAGGAGCGGCTCTACCGGCAGCTGGGCGAGGTCTACAACGGCTACTACGGCTACCGCCGCCGCACCCGGCGCGAGATCCCGGTCCTGAGGCTGCGCCCCGTCGAGTAGTCGCTTGACGGGACCGGCTCAGGCCCCACAATTTCGCCGGGGGTGAGCCGATGACCGACCTGAAGCCTGGCTACAAGACCACCGAGTTCTGGGGCAAGAACGTGCTCCAGGTGGTGAGTATCGCGCTGGCCGTCTACGTCTCCTTTTCTCCCGGCAGCCTTACCGGCGACCAGCAGCAGTCGATCATGGTCGTGGCCGGCCTGGTGGTGCCGCCGGCCATGGAGATGCTCTACGGCTTCAACCGCAGCTGGCTCAAGCGCGCCCACGAGATGGGTGCAGCCCACACCACCGCGAAAAGCAGGCAGTGATCCGCCGCCACCTGAAGGCCCACCGCCGCGCCTACACGAGGGGCGGCGCCGCCGCCGGGATGACCGCGGCCGCGCTGCTCGGGCTGGCTGGCGGCCAGCTGGCCGGCCACCACCGGCCGCCCGCCCATCCGTCGCCGCCCGTGGCCACCCCTTCCGATCAGGGAGCGCCCATCGGGCACTGTGGAGTCGAGCGCTGGCCGGTCAAAACCGGTACCGACGCCGACGCATCGCAGGTCGTTCTGTCCCCGGTCCCCACGACCATCGCTCATCTCACCAGCCTGCCCGCCCCTAGCAATCCACCCAACGACCGGCGGGTGGCGCCCACCGAAACCACCGTCTTCACGCTCATGGCCACCATCACCGAGTTCAAGCTGGAGACGGACAACGACTACCACGTGGTGGTGTCCGACGGCGCCCGGACCATGATCGTCGAGCTCGCCAACCCCGGTTGCGTGGGAGCGGCAAGCCCGTTCCGGACGCAGATCTCACACGCGCGGGCCCAGTTCGACGCCCGCTACGTGGCCACCGGCAACTTCCAGAGCGTCAGCGTCCCGGTGACGGTCACTGGAGTCGGATTCTTCGACCGCCTCCACCATCAGATGGGCGTGGCGCCCAACGGCATCGAGCTGCACCCGGTTCTCGACATCCAGTTCCGCTGACGGAGGTGAACCTATGACACGGCGCGTCATGGGCCTGGGCTGGCTGCCAGACCTGCCCGACCCTCGCGACATGATGTACTCGGCGCCCCTCAACCTGCTCCAGCAGCTGCCGCCCAGCGTCGACCTGCGCCCCGCCTGCCCGCCGGTCTACAACCAGGGCCGGATCGGCAGCTGCACCGCTCAGGCGATCGCTGGCGCCGTCCAGTTCGACCGCCTGAAGAACGGTGAGAAGCCCGACTTCGTCCCTTCCCGTCTCTTCATCTACTACAACGAGCGGGCGCTGGAGGGCCACGTCGCCTTCGACTCCGGCGCGCAGCTGCGGGATGGGATCAAGACGGTGGCCAAGCAGGGCGTCTGCCCGGAGCCGGAGTGGCCCTACGACGACACCCCCGCCGAGTACGACGGCGGCCCCTTCCCGCCCGGCGCCCGGGACGGCCAGAAGCCACCCGCCAGCTGCTACCAGGACGCCCTCCGGTACACGGCGGTCCAGTACCAACGCCTGAGCCAGG
>DATGVT010000097.1:0-1655 GCA_035300005.1 Candidatus Acidiferrales bacterium | reverse complement strand
TGGGGAGCATACCCGCCCCAGCCGGCCATGAGGTGGTTCACCTGGTGCTCGCCGATGGCCGCCAGGTCTGGGTGTCGCCGGGCCACCCCACGGATGACGGTCGCCTGGTCGGCGACCTTGAGCTAGGGCAGCCGTTCGATGGCAGCCGGGTGGTCGTGGCCGACCGGGTCCCGTACTCGGGGTCGACCTATGACCTGCTGCCGTCCGGTCCGACCGGCGCCTACTGGGCGGACGGCGTCCTGCTGGTCAGCACGTTGAAGGCGTGATCGGCAGGCTAAACCGTCCGTTCCAGCGGCGGAGAGGGGTAGGTTAGGCTTTTTCGGCGGTACGCTCTGCCATCTTGCCAAGATTCACCATCACTATGACCGCGATGATGGTGATGATGATGGCGTAGATGAAGAGTGAAATGATCTGGCCGCCGCTGCCAAAGATCTGCTTGACCAGCGCGGTGATGGCGCTGTTCCAGGCAAGCGCGGCAACCACACCAAACGCGGCCGAGGCCAGGGCGATCATGGTCTGCAGGTAGACGGATCGGTTTTGCATGGGTGTCCCTCCTTTTTTGGAATACGGTCTGCTCTCATTCTGAGTCGACAGCTCCGCACAGCGCAAAAAAAATGGGCACCTGGGCCCGGGAGCAGGACGGACCGCCGCCAGGAGTCTGCTAAGCGGCCCTTGGTGGCGCCGTGGCGTCGGGTTGAGCCGGGTCTCCGGCCGGTTCCACCACCGCGCGGTAGCCGAGCAGGCGTCCGATCGGGGCCAGCGCCAGCAGTAGGATCTGGGCCAGCGTGGGGGGCCGAACCGGGTGGCTCTCGTCGAAATAGGCAGCCTGGAGGACCGCCCGCTGGAAGACGTTGCGGACGCCCATCAGGCTGGTCTTGCCTTGCTGGGCCAGCGCGAAGTAGGACCGGAAGAACTCCTCGGTCTTGAGGGCGGGCGAAAACTCGATCAGCATGTGGGCGTCCGCCGGCCCATCGTTCCAGTAGAAGTGAGGGGTGCGGGCCGGGACCGTCAGCCTGTCACCCGGCTTGAGCGTGAAGCGCCGGCCGCCGACGCAGAAGCTTGGGGTCCCGTCCAGCACCTCGAAGCGCGACTCCTGAATACGGTGGATATGCTCGGCGCCGACGATGCCCCCCGCATCCATGCGGGTTTCGAACTGGACCGTCTCGCCGTGGGTGTCGGCGGCATGCTTGAGGAACCGGATGCGCTCCCGGTTGACCGGGTTGGCGATCCAGGGACCCTCCACGGTGGCGAGAACGGGAGCATCTTCGGGATCTTGCGCCCGAGACCCCCTCCCCGCAAGGGGGAGGGAGACGTTAAATGCGAGGAGGCGGAGAGGTCCGGCGAGACCCCTCCCTGCCCTCCCACAGGGGGGAGGGAGAAAAGTCCGCCGGCTCACCAACGGATCAGGACTCGGGCTACGGCCCAGTAGGCGCGCAGGATCAGGCTGCCGAACGAGACCAGCGGGCTCTTGATCTCTTCGAAGTCGATCGAGCCGACCCACCAGCGGGTCAACGCCCGGTCGCTGAGGCGGCGCAGGCGACTGACGGCGCGTCGTTTCGGGCGCAATGCGGCGAGGCTTCCCAGCACATCTCCATAGCCGCGCAGCTTGCCGCCCAGCCAGCCCTGCCGCAGCGCCAGCAGGCACACGCCCAGCT
>DATGVT010000096.1:0-7405 GCA_035300005.1 Candidatus Acidiferrales bacterium | reverse complement strand
CACGTGCACGGCACCGACGGCATCGAGTTCTACACGCGCAAGAAGGTCGTGGTCACCCGCTGGTGAGCGGCGGCCGCGCCAGGACCGAACGGCTCACGATGGCGCAGGCGCTGGTCCGGTTCCTGGCCGCCCAGCACGTCGAGCGCGACGGCGTCGAGCAGCCCTTCTTCGCCGGCTGCTTCGGGATCTTCGGCCACGGCAACGTGGCGGGGGTCGGCCAGGCGCTCCACGAGAGGCCCGACCTGCTCACCTACTACCTGGCGCGCAACGAGCAGGCCATGGTGCACACCGCCTGCGGCTTCGCCCGGATGCGCGGCCGGCTGGCCACCTTCGCCTGCACCAGCTCGGTCGGCCCGGGCGCCACCAACATGGTCACCGCCGCTGCCCTGGCGACCGTCAACCGGCTGCCGGTGCTGCTCCTGCCCGGGGACGTCTTCGCCTCCCGGCGCCCGGACCCGGTGCTTCAGCAGCTGGAGACGCCCTGGCGCGGCGAGTCGTCGGTCAACGACGCGTTCCAGCCCGTCTCCCGCTACTGGGACCGCATCAGCCGGCCGGAGCAGCTCGTCCCCGCGGCCCTGGCGGCGATGCGGGTCCTGACCAGCCAGGCGGAGACCGGCGCCGTGACCCTGGCGCTGCCGGAGGACGTGCAGGTGGAGGCCTACGACTACCCCGTGGAGTTTCTGGAGTCGCGCGCCTGGCACGTGGGCCGGCCCCTGCCGGACGCCGCCGCGCTGGACCGGGCCGGCGCGCTGATCCGCTCCGCCCGGCGCCCGCTGCTGATCGCCGGGGGCGGCGTGCTCTACTCCGAGGCCGGCCAGGCGCTCGACGTCCTCGTCACCCGCACCGGAATCCCGGTCGCCGAGACCCAGGCTGGGAAGGGTTCGCTGCCCTGGGACCACCCGCTCAATCTGGGCGCGGTCGGGGCCAGCGGAGGCCTGGCCGCGAACCGCCTGGCGGCGGAGGCCGACCTGGTGCTCGGCGTCGGTACCCGCTGGAGCGACTTTGTGACCGCCTCCAGGACCGCCTTCCAGGCGGAGGGCGTGCGCTTCATCAACCTGAACGTGGCCGGGTTCGACGCCGCCAAGCTGTCGGGGCTGGCCCTGACCGGCGACGCTCGGGCGACCCTGGCCGAGCTGGATCGCCGGCTGGAAGGCTGGGCCGTGGCGCCCGAGTATCGCGAGCGGGCAGGGCGCCTGCGCGAAGAGTGGCAGCAAGAGGTCACCCGTCTCTGCCGCCTCGGCCACCGTCCTCTGCCCGCGCAGAGCGAGGTGCTGGGGGCGGTCAACGAGCTGGCGGGTCCGCGCGACGTGGTGGTCTGCGCCGCCGGCTCGCTGCCGGGCGACCTGCACAAGCTCTGGCGGACCCGCGACCCCCGTGGCTACCACGTCGAGTACGGCTACTCCACGATGGGGTACGAGATCGCCGGCGGCCTGGGTGTGAAGCTGGCCGACCCCAGCCGCGAGGTCTTCGTGCTGGTCGGCGACGGCTCCTTCCTGATGCTGGCCCAGGAGATCGTCACCTCCCTGCAGGAGGGTCTGAAGCTGACGGTGGTGTTGGTCGACAACCAGGGCTTCGCCTCAATCGGCGCGCTCTCCCGCTCGCTGGGCACCGCCGGTTTCGGAACCCGCTATCTGAGGCGGACCGGCGGGAGCCTGCCCGACGACACGCAGACCGGTGGGGAGCGGCTCCCGGTCGACCTCGCCGCGGCTGCCGCCGGCCTGGGTGCTCACGTGATCCGGGCTGAGAGCGTCGACGGGCTCCGGGATGCGCTGATCGCGGCCCGGACGGTGGAGCGCACGGTCGTGATCGAGGTCAAGACCGACCGCTATGAGTCCGTCCCCACCTACGAGAGCTGGTGGGACGTGCCGGTGGCAGAGATTTCCGGGACGCCGGCGGTGCGGGAGGCGCGCCGGCGCTACGAGCAGGCGGCCAGGGCCCGTCGCTGGTACCTGAAGTGACCCGGCAGGCCGCTGAGAAAGGGGGTTCCCCGCCTAGAGGCGGCATCGGCCCTCTGGCGTCCTGGTGCGCCGAGATGGCTGCCAGCGGGCCCCGGCGGCCGTCGTTACGCATCTCACAGATGCGCTCCTAGCCCGCCACCCGCTGACGGGCCCCTCGACGCACCAGGAGCGCCAGATCATCCGATGCCCCTTTCTCAGCACCCTGCTAGATGCGGGCCAGGGTCTTTTCCACCGGCTCCAGGATTCGGCCCTGTCGCCGCACCAGCGCCAGGGCGGCCCAGGGAACCCAGAGGAATGTGAGGATGGCCCTCGGCCAGGCCGGCCCCAGCGGCAGCAGAGGCAGGTCGAAGGCCAGGTCGGCCGCCTCCAGCACGGCCAGGGCGCCGAGCACCAGGGTGGCCCAGGCCAGCCCTCGGCGCCCGCTCCCCAGCAGCCCATAGCCCAGCTCCAGCCACCAGGCGCCGAGCAGAACCAACCCGAGGGCGGCCAGGGCGGGCCCGCCCGGCCCCGCGGCCGCGACCAGCACGACCAGCGGACCCGCCGCGCCGGCCGGCCCGGCGCGCAGATCCGGCCGCCGGCGCCACCACACCAGCGCCAGCGGGACCAGGACCAGCGCCTGCAGCCCGGCCAGCAGGAAGCCGCTGGTGCCGGGGTCGAGCTGGGGCGCGCCGGGCTCGGGCGGCGTCTGGTACCAGGCACAGAAGGCCGGGATGTAGGCGTCGGCGCGGCTGTAGCTGGTGCAGATGAGCCCGTCCACCACCGTGGCCGGCGGCGCCACCAGGCGGGCTGGACCCGGCTCCGAGCAGCCCGGCAGCCGGAGCGGGTCGGAGCTGGCGCCGCCCTGCCAGCAGTTGCCCCGGCCCTGCCCGTCCCACCAGAAGTCCACTCCATTCGGCTGCCGGCTGCCGTCGGGCGCGGCCCCGAGCCGGTTGGACAGATACCGGTTGTGATGGGAGGTCTCGAACTGCGCCGCCAGCCCCAGGTCGTTGCGGACGAATCCGGGCACCCAGAGCTGCAGGAAGCCGTAGCGGCGGTTGTCCCAGACCTGGTTGCGCCGGAAGAGGTCGTAGTTCCCACCCGCCAGGATGACGCCGGTGCCCACCGGCACGCCGACCGCCGGGCAGACCACGCCCTCCTCCACGCCGCGCAGCCGGTACGGCTTCGCGCAGGTGCCGTCCCGGACGAAGCGGAAGTAGTCCTGGTTGTTGCCGTGGATCCGGTTGTCCTCGAAGAGAGCGTGGTTCTGGGGCAGGCCGGGGTGGTTTGGAAAGGCACTGTCCATGGAGGCACCGGCCGAGTTGGCGTCGAGCTCGCTGTCGTGCAGCCAGACTGAGTCGCCGCCGGTCCCCGAGTAGCCGAGCAGGTTGTGGTGGCTGTGACAGCGCCGGATCTCGATCGCGTACCGGGTGACGCTGTCGCCGCGCTTCCCGTTGATGTCGGAGGTGCCACCCGGATAGAGGCCGGAGTCGCCGTTGCCGTAGGCCTCGCAGTCCGTGTAGAGGCCATGGTCGGAGGCAAAGGTCAGGAAGCCGTATTCCTCGTCCCAGCGGCCCAGGACCTGGTCGATGACGAAGCCGTCGGTCTCCATGACGTAGAGCGCGTTGAAGGTGGCCTTCTGAACCGTCAGGTTGCGGAAGTAGGCGCCGTCCGAACGGTCGGCGCGGATGACGTTCAGCTTCCGGAAGTCCCCATCGAAGACGACGTCGGTCGGCCTGGCCCCGGTGCCCTCGACCTGGAGGCCGTTGACCCCGAAGATCCCGACCAGGTTCTGCAGGTGGGGGCACTGGCGCTGCTGCTCGTAGGTGAGGATCTGGTAGCCGTAGCGCGACCGCGGCGCCTTCAGGCTGGCGCACTCGGCGGAGGGCGGCGCCAGGCTTGACGGCTCCCGATACACGCCGGGCAGGACCAGGATCCTGACTCCCGGCTGGCGCACCGCCTCCACGGCCTTCTGCAGCTCCCGGTAGCCGCCGCCCTGGCACTCCTCGAAGAGCGCCTGATTGCGCCTCTTCAGCGCGTCCGGGAAGGACGCGACCCGGGTCGCGAAATCGGCCCGGTCCTCGCCGCAGACCGTGAGGGTGGTGGGGCCGCCGGCTCGGTACTCAGGTACGTGCCCGGTCCCGGGCGGGAAGTGGGCCGGCCGCTCGTCATGCGCGCCGGCGGCCAGCGGCAGCAGGGCGGCCACCGCGGCCAGGGCCAGAACCGGGACCAGCTCGCGCCGCCTCCGCACCTCAGACGTGGACCACGTAGGTTCCGGACAGCTTGTCGTGCCAGCCCTGGTGCAGAGAATCGAACGCGACCCAGATGACGCCCAGGAAGCAGACCACGAAGGACAGCCAGAGGCCGATCCAGCGCCCGATCGCGGCCAGCACGCCGATCGGGCGGCCGTCGCCGCCGACGACCTTGAGGCCGAAGAGGCGCATCCCCAGCGTGCGCCCGCCGCCGAGGTGCGACCAGAGCAGCACGAAGTAGACCAGGGAGAGGAGGACGGCCCCGGCTCCGCTTCCGGCCGCCCTGCCCTGGCTGGACTGGTTGGAGCTGATCACCAGGAAGGGGAAGGCGCCGCCCACCAGGCCGAGCAGGAAAGCGTCGACCAGGTAGGCGACCGTCCGGATCAGGAAGCCCGCGGTGCGGAGCGGAGGGAGTTGCACGAAATTCAGTGCACACTACGCGTCCCTCAGACCGCGCTCGCCGGAAAGCCCGGAGTCGTCCGTTGACCTCAGGCATGAGACGGTGGGTCCTGCTGCTCGCAATCCTGGCCATGACCAACGTCTGCAGCTACGAGGCCGGGTTCAACTCTGCGCCGCCGGCGCCGAGCCCGGCGACGGCTACCAAATAAGCAGTCAGCCAACTCCCAGAGATTCGCGTCGGGCAACCAGGAGCTCCAGGGAGTCGACCAGCCGGGGCCCGGGCCGGTTGAAGTAGGCGGAACCGTCCAGCACGACCACCCGGGACGCACCCACCGTCGCGATCCGGTGCCGGGTCCTGGCCGCCTCCACCTGGGCGCGCGCCCGGTCGAAACCGCAGGGAGCGATCACCAGGAGCTCGGGCTTCGCCCCGGCGACGTCCGCCCAGGTATGTGCTGCCGACGGGAGCCCCGGCCGCGCCAGCGGATCGTCGATCCCGGCCAGGTCCAGCAGGTCGGGGGTCCAGTGGCCGGCCGGATAGGGCGGGTCCAGCCACTCGAGGAAGACCCCGCGGACCCTGCCCAGGACATGCGCCTTCCGGGCGGCAGCGTCGATCCGCGCTCGCAGCGAAGCCATGTACGGCCCCGGGTCCTGCCCGCAGGCGGACGCCAGCTGCACCAGGTCGGCGAGGACCTCCTCCAACGAGTGGGGATGCTGCCGGAGGACCGGGATGCGGCCCAGCTCGCCGGTGACCTGGCTGGCAGGTACCGCGCACACTCGGCAGACGTCCTGGGCCACGACCAGGTCCGGCTCCAGCGCGCGGATGGCGTCGGTGTCGACCTCGTAGAGCGACCGGCCTTCCCGGGCTGCCAGCGCGACGGCCTCCTCGATTTCCAGGCTGTCCTGATCCCGCAGCGAGAGGGTCGGGCGGGTGACCACCGGCAGTGACGAGGCCTCTGGCGGAAAGTCGCACTCATGCGTGACGGCCACCAGCCGGTCTCCCAGGCCCAGGGCGAAAAGGGCTTCGGTCGCGCTGGGCAGGAGGGAGACGATCCGCACGCCTCCTAGGTCAACACAAATCCGCCCTGAAGGGCAGTGCTGTTAGCGGTCAGCCTGCCCGGCCGGCGAGCTGGGCCAGCGGAGGGGTCGCCGTGACCGCCCACGCCTCGCCCTCGATCTGGCGCCAGCCCCAGCCCGGGCGCCGACGGGTGCGCTCACGCGCGGCCCGGAGCGCCTTCGACATCAGCTCGATGCCCTCCAGGCCCGGCAGTTTGGAGATCTTCTCGTCGATGCGGAGCAGGTCCTCTTCGCCCTGTTCGTCATCGAACAGATAGAGCGCAAGGGCGTCGACCTCTTCCTGGGTCTTGACACCCTGGCCGACCGGCACCCAGACGCGATCGAGCAGAAAACGGTCGATTCTCTGGGCGGCCCGGTTGCCGGCCAGCCACTCCTTGGCGGAGTTGTAGTAGAAGGCAAAGTGACGGCGCTCGTCCTTGGTGATCCGCGCCAGCAGGTCCTGGAGGACAGGGTGACCGCTCTTGCGGGCCAGGGCGCCGTAGGCGGTCGCCGTCAAGAGCTCGTTGATGGCTCCGATCGTCAGGTAAACCGCGGCGAAGTCCTTCAGCAGCCAGGAGCCGGCCATGGTGCTGAAGAGGCTGAGGCTGTTCTGAAGGCCGAGGTTGGCGCGGATCTGCGCGATCCGGTCCTGGGTGTCGAACTCGATCCCGTAGAGGTTCAGGAGCCTGCCCAGATTCTCCCCGTGCCAGAGCTCCTCGTAGTTCCAGCAAGCCAGGAAGGCGGTGAGCACCGGGTCCATGCAGGCTCTGGTCACCAGCAGGTGAGACAGGTAGAGAGGGACGTGGTTCTCGATGTCCATCATGTAGTGGAGGCAGAAGAGGTCGCCTTTGGAGAGCGGGTGATCAGGAACCGCCTCCCAGCGCACCCCGGTCACGTCCAGCTTCCTGGACTCTTCCTTGTACCGCTCGATGCTGAAGCTCATGTCAGAGCTACGGTGGCCGACCGCCTTCGGATCAGGTCAGAGCCGCGCTCATCTCGGGTGGCTGCGTGGGAGACCTGGTGCCATCAGGTCCCTGCTCGACCGTCACGGCCAGCTGGGCCAGGCCGGACAGGTTGCGACCCAGGACCACGACCTTGGAGCCGTCGGGGTCGGGAACGAACACCAGGCCCGGCTGGGGCGCCGCCCCGCCCTTGATCAGCCACAGCTCGTAGACCCGGCCCCGCTCGAGTGTGGGCATCCCGTGGAAGTCCAGGATCGTGTACCCCGCTCCCCGCACGTCGAAGACGTCGGCCCGGCCGCCGGCAAGGGTTCCGGTGCCGCTCATCGTGTAACGGCCGACGGCGGTGGGCGCCGGTCCCGGGCCAAGGCTGCGGCCCAGGCCGAGCCCCAGTCCGGCGCCGAGCGCGAAGGCGACCAGGGCGGCGGCGGCCACCGGGAGAAGCCGCTGCTGGAGTGACCTTCGAGGCCGCGCTGGCAGCCTGACCACGGTGCCAGGCAAGCTCGGGGCCGAGGCCCTGGCGCTGTCCAGGATTCGGCTCCTCAAGCCCGGTGGCGGGGCAACCTGGTCGAGGGCGAGGGGAAGCACGCCGGCGGCGGCCGAGAGGCGGCGGGCGAGCTCGGTGCAGCTGGCGCAGCCGGCGAGGTGGCTGCGCACAGCCTCCATCTCGTCCGGCTCGCTGCTACCCAGCACGTACGCCGCGACCGCGTCTGCCAGTTCTTCGTGCTCAGTCATCGTCGATCGTCCCGCGGCTCTTCAGGTACGAGTGGAGCTTCTCCAGGGCGAGCCTGGTCCGCCCCTTCACGGT
>DATGVT010000095.1:0-2059 GCA_035300005.1 Candidatus Acidiferrales bacterium | reverse complement strand
TTCAGGATCTTGCCGCTCGGATTGCGCGGGACGGCCTCCACGAAGTCGACCGAGCGCGGGCGCTTGAAGCCGGCCAGCCGCGACCGCGACCACTCGATCAGCCCCTCTCCGTCGAGATCGCTGCCCGGCTTCCGGACGACGATCGCCTTCACAGCCTCGCCCCACTGGTCGTCGGGCACCCCGATGACCGCCACGTCGGCCACGCCTGGGTGGCCGGCCAGCACACTCTCGAGCTCGGCCGGGTAGATGTTCTCGCCGCCCGAGATGATCATGTCCTTGATCCGGTCCTTGATGTAGAAGAACCCGTCCGGATCCTCGCTGCCGGCGTCGCCGGTGTAGAGCCAGCCGTCCTGGATGGTGGCGGCAGTGTCGGCCGGTTTGTTCCAGTAGCCCTGCATGATGCCGACCCCCCGGTACACGATCTCGCCGGTCTCTCCCTGCGGGACCTCCTCGCCGCCGGGGGCGACGACCTTCAGGTCGGCCCCGAAGGTGGCGCGCCCGCAGCTGAAGAGCCGCTCGCCCTCGTGCTGCTCGTGCTCGAGGAAGGTGATCGCGCCCGTGGTCTCGGTCAGCCCGTAGACCTGAGTGAAGCGGCAGCCGAAGGTAGCGATCGAGCGCTCGAGGACCGCCTGTGAGATCGGCGAGGCACCGTAGAGGATGTTGCGCAGGGCGGAGTAGTCGCGGTCGCCGGCACCCGGTATCGAGGTCAGGAAGAGCAGGGCGGCGGGGACCAGGAAGCCCGTCTCCACCTTCTGCTGCTCGAAGACCTCCAGCACCTCGGCCGGGTTGAACTCCTTGAGCAGCACGGCGGTGCTGCCGGTCGTCATAGCGGCCAGCGCCCAGCCGCAGCCGCCGATGTGGTACAGGGGCATTGCCACCAGCGCCCGGCCGCCGACCCGCAGCTCGGGCAGCTCGACGCCGAAGACCCCGATCAGGCCGAAGAGGTTGAGGGCGTTGAGCATGGCTCCCTTGGGCAGCCCGGTGGTGCCCGAGGTGTAGAGCTGCCACATGACGCTCGCCTCCTGGTCGCGCCGGGGGTCGCCGGCATCATTGCGGGGCAGCTCCTCGAAGCCGATGACGCGCACGCCGGCGGCGTCCGCGCTGCCCCGGAATTCCTCCCCGGCGACGATGGCGACCGCCTCGGCGTCCCCGGCGACCTTGGCCACCTCGGGCGCCGTCAGCCGCCAGTTGATCGGGGTGGCGATGGCGCCCGCCTTGTCGAGGGCGAAGATCAGCTCGATGTAGTCGTCGGTGTTCTTGTCCAGGATCGCGACATGGTCGCCCGGCTTGACCCCGAGGCCGGCGACCAGGCCGCCGGCCAGCCGGCTGCTGGATTCCTCCAGCTCGGCCCAGGTGCGGGTCCGGCCCTGGAACCAGGTGGCGGGCAGGTCCGGCCGGCGGCGGGACCACCAGCGGGCGACCTCGGCGACCGTGCGCACGGGCGCAGTCTAGCGGTCTACCGTTTGGTGTACTGAGGCGCTTTGCGGGCGCGTTTCAGGCCGTACTTCTTGCGCTCCTTCATCCGCGCGTCGCGGGTGAGCAGGCCGGCCTTCCGGAGCGCGGGGCGGAGCTCGGGGTCCTGGTCGACGAGGGCGCGGGCCAGCCCGTGGGCGATCGCCCCCGCCTGGCCGCTGACGCCGCCTCCCGCCACCCGGACGCTGACGTCGAAGCGGCGGGCGCTCTCGGTGACCTTGAGCGGCTGCATGACCTCCATCTCCAGGACCTTGCGGCCCAGGTAGGCGAGCGGGTCCTTGCCGTTGATCGTCATCCGCCCCTCGCCCGGCAGCAGCCGCACGCGTGCGATCGCGGTCTTGCGCCGGCCGGCGGCGCTCGCCGTGTCCTTGTCAGCCAAGCCTGATGTCTCCCCTCTCGTCGAACGTGATCGGCTTTGGCTTCTGCGCCGTGTGTTCGTGATCCGGCCCGGCGTACACCCGCAGCCGCTTCAGCATCTCCCCGCCCAGCGTATTGTGCTGCAGCATGCCCCGGACCGCGTTGTGGACCGGGAAGGTGGGGTCCGCATCCTGCATCTCGCGCAGGGTGCGCCGGCGGAGCCCACCCG
>DATGVT010000094.1:0-7856 GCA_035300005.1 Candidatus Acidiferrales bacterium | reverse complement strand
GTGAAGGTCCGGGGTGTCCGGGTTGCGCTCCGGGCTCACGGCCTTCACGAACACGCGCCGCCCGTCGGCCAGGCGCAGGCTGGACGCGAGCCCCGGCGAGAAGCCGCCCGGCCGGCTGACCGCTTCCACCACCGCCGCACCAAGGCGCGCCTCCAGCGCCCGCCTGATCTCAGGCGGGAGCTCCGGCCAGAGCAGCCGCGTGCCACCCGAGCTGGAGGCTGTCACAGGCGCATGATGCCGCGCCCTGTGCGATCCTCGTTAGCCTCGTGCCCGAGCCGCTCATCCTCGCTCGCGCTCTGACCAAGCACTTCGGCCGGCTGGTCGCGGTGGACGCGATCGACTTCGAGGTGGCGCCCGCCGAGGCCTTCGGCTTCCTGGGCCCCAACGGCGCCGGCAAGACCTCGACCATGCGCATGATCGGCTGCGTCTCGCCGGTGACCTCCGGCCGCCTGCAGGTCTTCGGCCTCGACCCCGCCCTGCACGGCACCCGGATCCGGGCCCGGCTGGGGGTCATCCCCCAGCTGGACACCCTCGACACCGAGCTCAGCGTGCGCGAGAACCTGACCATCTACGGCCGCTACTTCGACCTCTCGTGGGCCGAGTCCGGCCGCCGCGCCGACGAGCTGCTCGACTTCGTCCAGCTCGGTGAGCGCCGGAAGGACCGGGTGGACACGCTCTCAGGCGGAATGAAGCGCCGGCTCAGCGTCGCCCGCGCGCTGATCAACGAGCCTGATCTGCTCCTCCTCGACGAGCCCACCACGGGCCTCGACCCGCAGGCCCGCCACCTGGTCTGGGACCGCCTCTACCGGCTGAAGCAGCGGGGCGTGACCCTGGTGCTGACGACGCACTACATGGACGAGGCCGAGCAGCTCTGCGACCGGCTGGTGGTGATGGACAAGGCCAGGATCGTGGCCGAGGGCTCCCCCCGTCAGCTGATCGAGCGCTACTCGACGCGCGAGGTTCTGGAGCTGCGCTTCCCGCCCGATCGCCAGGAGGCGCCGGACGGGTTCCAGGCCCTGGCCGAGAGGGTCGAGGTGCTGCCCGACCGGGTGCTGCTTTACACGGGCGACGGCGAGGCGGCCCTGGACGCGGTGCGCCGGCGAAACCTGCCGCTGGAAAGCGCGCTGGTGAGGCGCAGCACCCTGGAAGACGTCTTCCTGCGCCTGACCGGACGGAGCCTGGTGGAGTGACTCATCGGTGACCCCGGCGCTGCGCGTCCTCGAGCACAACCTGGTCGTCTACCGGCGCGTCTGGCGCGGCTCGATGATGGTCTCCTTCCTGGCCCCGATCCTCTTTCTGGCGGCGATGGGGATCGGGCTGGGCGGCCTCGTGAACCGCAGCTCGGGCGGGGTCGGTGGCGCGCCCTACCTCCTCTACCTGGCCCCGGGGCTGCTGGCCGTCAACACCATGACCACCGCCGCCGTCGAGTCGACCTACCCGATCATGGCCAAGGTCTACTGGGAGCGGACCTACGAGGGCATGCTGGCGACGCCGCTGCGGGCGGTCGACCTGCTCTTCGGGGAGGCTGCCTGGCTGACGTTCAGGATGGCCGTCGTCGCCACCTTCTTCTTCGTCGTGATGGCCCTCTTCGGCGTCGTCCATGGGTCGGAGGCTCTGCTGGCCGTCCCCGCCGCCGTTCTCAACGGCCTCGCCTTCGCGCTGCCCATCCTCGCCTTCTCGGCGACCCAGAGGGGGGACAACGGCTTCAGCCTCCTCCAGCGCTTCCTGCTCTTGCCTCTCTTCATGTTCGGCGGCGCGTTCTTCCCGATCGAGCGCCTGCCCGCGCTGCTTCAGGCCCTGGCCTGGCTGACCCCGCTCAGCCACGGGGTGGCCCTCACCCGGGGCTTGACCCTGGGCACCCTGGCCCTCCCGGCCGCGGCGCTCCACGTGACCGTGCTCCTGCTTTTCATCGGCGCCGGCCTGGTGGCGGCCTCCATCACCCTCCGGCGGCGATTGGTCCTTTGATCAGAACCCTGCCGGGGCGCTCCGGCCGCCTGGTCGAGCGCAACCTGCTCGTCTACCGGCGGGGCTGGCTGATCATCTTCTCGGGCTTCTTCGAGCCGCTCTTCTACCTGCTGGGGATCGGCTTCGGGCTCGGAGGCCTGGTCGGCCCGGTCAGCACCGACCAGGGGCTCACCGTCAGCTACGCGATCTTCGTCGCGCCGGCGCTGATGGCCACCGCGGCCATGAACGGGGCTATCTACGACAGCACCTTCAACCTCTTCTTCAAGCTCCGCTACGCCCGCACCTACGACGCCGTCCTGGCCACGCCAGTCGGGGTGGGCGACGTCGCGCTGGGCGAGGTGACGTGGTCGCTGATGCGCGGCAGCCTCTACTCGACCGGCTTCATCGTCGTCATGGCGGCGCTGGGTCTGGTGGTCTCGCCCTGGTCGCTGCTGGCGGCGCCGGCGGCGCTGCTGATCGGGTTCACCTTCGCCGGGGTGGGCGCCGCAGTCACCACCTTCCTCCGCAAGTGGCAGGACTTCGACCTGGTCCAGATCGTGCTCCTGCCGATCTTCCTGTTCTCGGCCACCTTCTTCCCGCTCAGCGTTTATCCGCCCGCCCTCCAGGCCGTGGTCCAGCTGACACCGCTCTTCCATGGCGTCCACCTGATCCGGGGGCTGACGACCGGCGGCGTCGACTGGACGCTTCTCCTGGACGTCGCCTACCTGGGCGCCCTGGGGCTGGCCGGGCTCGCGCTCACCACGCAGCGTCTGCGCCACCAGCTCCTGAAGTGATGGCCGCCGCCATCAGCGTGGAGGACCTCTGGAAGAGCTACGGCCAGGTCCAGGCGCTGAAGGGGATCAGCTTCCAGGTCCAGCAGGGCGAGGTCTTCGGCCTGCTGGGTCCCAACGGAGCCGGCAAGACCACCGCCATCGAGATGATCGAGGGCCTGCGCCGGATCGAGCGCGGGAAGGTCACCGTGGGCGGCATCGACGTCGGCCGCGATCCTCAGTCGGCGCGGCGGGCGGTCGGCATCCAGCTTCAGCAGGCGCAGTTCTTCGACCGCCTGAACCTGATCGAGCTGGTGCGCCTCTTCGCCGACCTCTACCACTCGGACGTGGACGCCTACGCGCTCCTCCACCGGGTGGGCCTGCTGCCCAAGGGCATGGGCTACGTGAAGACGCTCTCGGGCGGCCAGAACCGGCGGTTCGGGATCGCTCTGGCGCTGGTCAACAACCCGGTGGCTCTCTTCCTGGACGAGCCCTCGACCGGCCTCGACCCGCGCGCCCGGCGGAGCCTCTGGGACCTGGTCGCCTCGCTCAAGCAGGAGGGGCGCACCGTCGTCCTGACCACCCACTACATCGAGGAGGCGGAGGAGCTCTGCGACCGGGTGGCGATCATGGACGAGGGCCGCCTGGTGGCGCTGGACCGGCCCCGGACGCTGATTCAGCAGCTGCTCGACACCGGCTTCCACAAGGAGCTCCAGGTGCTGCCGGCTGACCTGGAAGACGTCTTCCTGAACCTGACCGGCAAGAAGCTTGCGGCCGGCGATTGACCCTGGACAGCCGCGCCTACTGGGCCCTGGTCGTGGCCGACCTGAAGATGTACCTACGGCGGCCGGTGGCCGTCTGGCTGGGCCCGGGCCTGATGCTGGCGTTCATCGTCGTGCTCAGGCTGCTGAGCTTCGGCTCCGGCGGCCAGCTTAACGTGGCCGTCTCCAACGCCTCCCGAACCCCGGCCTCGGCCGACCTCGTCTACGACATCAAGGCCATCCCCACCTTCCGGGTCTACGACATGCCTGAGGACTGGGCGCGCTACAACTTCGACACCGGGCGGGTCGAGCTGGTGGTCGTGATCCCGCCCGGCCTCGGTTCCGGCGGCACCACCCAGGTCGGCGTCCTCTACCGGCAGGGCGTCCTCGGCAACGCCGAGCTGCAGCTCCTGCAGTCGGCCTTCGACCGCTACAACCTGGAGCAGTCCCGCCTCGAGCCCGTCGCCCGGCTGGACGCCAGGGCCACCAACACCCGGGCGATAGGGGTGGCGGGCAGCCTGCTCTCCGGCCTGGCCGGCTTCAACCTGGTCCAGTCCGGGCTCCTGCTGGCGGCGGGGCTGATGGCTTCCTACCGCCTCTCCGGAGTGCTGAAGCGGATCCAGGCCACCGGCGTCGACCCGGGCACCTTCGTCTTCGCGCACGCGACCAGCGCGTTCCTGGTCGGCTTCGTGCAGACCGCGGTGCTGCTGGTGGCGGGTGCGCTGCTCTTCTCGATCCAGTTCGACGTCGTGCCCACGCTGGTGGTGATCGGCCTCGGCTACTTCGCCTTCCTGGCCCTGGGCTTCGCCATCAGCGCCTGGATCACGGAGCCCATGACGAGCACGGTGGTGGCCAGCGTGCTGGGCACGGTCCTGATCGTGATCGGGTTCATCCCGGTGGAGGCGCTGCCGGCGGTGATCGGAATCCCGCTCGGGCTGCTGCCGATCTCGATGGTCACCGACGGGGTGCGGCACGCGGGGTTGGGGGGCGACCTCAGCACCCTGCTGCCGGATGTGCTGGGGCTGATCATCTGGGCCGCGGTGCTGGTGTTCGCCGCCGGGCGCAGCTTCAACTGGCAGCCGGAGTGACGGGTTAGTTCTGACCCACGACGCGCGGCCAGGAGTCGAAGACCGACGTGATGATGGAGGCGCTCTCGGTGCCCGAGCCCAGCTCGTAGATGTAGGTCGTTCCGGTCGGCTGCGAGCCCCCCATCCCGCAGGGGTTGGCGGCGGTGCAGGTCTGCTCTTCCTGATACCAGATCAGGCTCGGCGTCAGGAACGAGGGCGCGCCGCGCGAGCCGCTGCTGAGCTGGCGGACCGTGCCCGCGCTGACGTCCAGGAGCCCGACGTGGTGGTTGCCCATTGCGTCTCGCGTCATGAAGGTGAACCAGCGTCCGTCCGAGCTCGGCCAGGGGTGGATCCAGCCGGTGCCCGCCGCCGCCGTCTGCGGGCCAGCGGCCGCCATGTCCCAG
The DNA here is from genome assembly GCA_035300005.1 of Candidatus Acidiferrales bacterium. GTDB lineage: Bacteria > Chloroflexota > Dormibacteria > Dormibacterales > Dormibacteraceae > DATGVT01. The sequence goes on along the minus strand of DATGVT010000094.1, from coordinate 2,910 downwards.
CTCAGCAGGTCCGAGCCGGCCCGGAAGTAAAGGCGAGCCCCCGCGGCGGACCAGGCGGCCAGGGTCTTGTTGGGCTGGCTGTAGTCGGCGGGCTGGCTGCTGACCGGGCGGCCGTCGGGGTTCCTGACGATCACGAACGGCGGCGGCGGAGGGGGAGCGCCCTTGCCCAGGGTGAACGTCTCCACCACGGCCAGGTACTGGCCGTCGGCCGAGAAGCCGACCATGTCACCCTCGCTGTCGGGGTCGCGGCCGCGCGCGGGCACCGGCCCCAGTCGGTTCAGCATCAGGTCGCCGGCGCCGGTCTCCAGGTGCCACTCCACGTCGCCGCCGGGTGCCGAGCTCAGGTAGGAGAGCGAGCCGCCGTCCGGGCTCCAGGCGTACAGCCAGGATCCGTATCCGCCCGAAGCCCACGTCCGGACCAGGCTGGTGGCTCCGGTCTGGAGGTCGGCCACGTAGAGCGAGCCCGCGGCCCCCAGGTCGCCGCTGGAGAAGACCTCGTAGGAGACCTCCGTGCGCGAACGAAACTGGAAGTACTGGCCACCGCTGAACGTGCAGATGCTGGCCGGGTGGGCGAGGTCGGTGATGTCCCGGACCACGACTCCGTTCGCGTTGCGCAGCGTGACCAGCGCCAGCTGGTGCCCGGCCTGGACGGCCGCGCCGCAGCTGAAGCTCGCCGGAGGGACCGAGGCGGCGGTAGTGGGGCTGGGCAGCGAGGCCGGGGACGGAGGGCGCGAGGGGAGCGGGGAAGCGGCCACCGACGGACGCGGGCTGCGCCCGGTGGCGGGCGCGCCCGCGCTCGGCCGGGCGCTGGTCGAAGAGGCGGACGGGCTGGAGCGGGCGGTGCCGGACCCGATGCTGCAGGCGGCCGTCACCACCATCGCGACCAGGGCGGCCAATCTCACCGCTGCAGCTTGCCCAGGCGGGCGTGAAGGGGAGGCTCGGGTGCGACGGCCAGGTCGATCTGGAGGTCGCCCACCTTCAACCGCAGGCGCCCCGAGCCCACACGCTCGACCTGCACCGGCCCGTCGTGAACGACCTCCTCCAGGCGGCCGTCCCGGCCCAGCCTTACCAGCACGCCGCCCGGAGTGCGGAACAGCCGCTCCGAGACCCGCTTCAAGCCTGCCGGCTCGAGCTCGCCGATCCGCTCCGGCTCCGGCTCCGGCTCCGGGGCGATGCGAAGCCGGGGCGGCGGCGGGGCCGCCGCCGGCGCCTGTTTGCCCGGCGCTCGCTGCGCCCGCTGCCTCCTGGCCTCCGCCAGCGACAGCTCCAGGAGCCGGGAGCCCGCGTCCTGCTCGAAGAAGTGACCGGAGATGAGGGCTGGGTTCGACTGCCGCCGCCGGCAGTTGGAGCAGTCGGGCTCCACCTCCACCACCTGGTAGTCGCCGGCCGCGAACCGCTGGTTGCAGAGGGTCAGGACGGGCCCGTCCTCGGGTACCCGGACCGTCAGGTGGACGCGCCCGGCCTTCTTCTTGCGGACGCGGGCGAGCTCGACCTGCAGCATTAGGTTAGTGTCGGGACACTAGGGGGTCGGGAGCCCGACGGCGAAGGTGTACCCGTCGGGGTCTTCCAGGAAGCATGCGCGCCAGCCGTGGGCGAAGTCCGCGGTTGGGATCACGACCTTGAACCCGCGCTCCACAGCCGACCTCTCGACCCGGTCGGGGTCGACGCCCAGGATCCGGATCTCGGCGCCCAGCCCCCGCCGGCCGGGCTGGGCCAGCTCGGCCGCCCAGGGCATCTTGTCGTAGGTGTGGTCGGCGTGCAGCTGAACCCGGACCGAGGCCTCGGGGCCGGGCCCCTCCAGCGCCGCGTAGTCGATGTCGGAGTAGAGCGCGCGCAGCCCCAGGACCTCGGTGTAGAAGGGCAGGCTGCGCTGCACGTCGCGCACCAGCAGGTTCAGCGACAGCCCGTCCAGCGTGCGCCCGTAGTCGCGGGCCGGCATCCAGGGCTCGCCGGTGCGCAGCTTCGTCATGTCCGGGGCGGCAGGACGGCCTGCGTTTGCGTGACCTGCGCCACCCGCTTCTGCTGGGAGTCGAAGATGTCGGTCTGGACCACGATCGTCGAGCGGCCGACGTGCAGCGGCCGGCTGACCGACTCCGCGGCGCCGTCCCGGACCGCCCGGAAGAAGTTCGTCTTCGACTCGATGGTGGCGGTCCCGGCCCCCTCGGGCAGGTTGAGGAAGGCGCAGACCGCCCCCAGCGAGTCCGCCAGGGCCATCAGCGCCGCCCCGTGCAGCACGCCGCCCGAGGTGCAGCGCTGCTGGCTCCAGGGCAGCCGGCCCCGGACCTCGTCGGGATTCGCCTCCACGAGCTCGACCCCGACCTCGACGGCGAAGGGCATCGACCGCAGCAGGCCCCGTGCGGAGTCCTCCACGCCGCCATAACCCTATTGCTTGATCGAACGGATCGTCCAGAAGTCTCTGGCCAGCATGGGATCGCCGGCGTACTCGTAGGGCAGGTAGAAGTAGCCGTGGTCGGCCTGGTCGGGTCCCCACGAGTTGCGGACGACCAACCAGCGCTTGCCGTCGTCGTAGCCGACCGCCAGCACCGCGTGCCCGCCGACCGGCGTGTCGTTGGCCGCCGGCAGCGGGGTCACCGTCGCCTGCCGGCCGGGCGCCGACCAGAAGGACTCGAACACGGTGATGCCGAAGCTGAAGGGGAATCCCTCCGCCAGGCAGCCCTTCAGCTGCGAGAGGGCCTGGCTCAGGCGTTGGTACTGGACCGCCGTGTACCGGAGGGCGTCCTGGTAGCAGCTGGCGGGTGGCTTCTGGCCGTCCCGGGCGCCGGACGGGAAGGGGCCGCCGTCGTACTCGGCGGGGGTGTCGTCGTAGGGCCACTCCGGCTCCGGGCAGACGCCCTGCTTGGCCACCGTCTTGATCCCATCCCGCAGCTGCGCGCCGGAGTCGAAGGCGAC
>DATGVT010000093.1:0-7238 GCA_035300005.1 Candidatus Acidiferrales bacterium | reverse complement strand
GAGCGCACTGAAGAGCTGCTTCAGGCCCTCGATCAGGACCCTGCCGCCAGCCTCGAAGACGTCGTCTTTCTGAACCGGTTCAAGGACCGTCTGGAGGCGCGCATCGTGCGCGGTCTGCGGGAGGTTGACCGGACCAGGGCCTGGCAGGAAGAGTGCGCGACCAGCCTCTCCAGCTGGCTGCGCTGGCGCTGCCGGCTTTTGCCCGGTCAGGCGGCCGAGAAGGCGGCGCTGGCACGCCACCTGGACCAGCTGCCGGAGACGGCTTCGGCATTGAGCGAGGGGCGCATCGGCTACCAGCACGCGGCCGAGATCGCGCGCACGGCGGAGCTGATCGGCGCCGAGCCGGTGCGCCGCCAGGAGACGGTGCTGGTGAAGGCGGCGCGCGACCTGGACCCCCACCGCTTCCGCTACGTCACCCGCCACCTGCGCTACTGCGAGAACCCCGACGGAGCTCTCAGGGAGGAGAACGAGAACCACCGCCAGCGCTGGCTCACATTCAGCCAGACCTGGAACGGGGAGTTCCACCTGGAGGGGCGGCTGGACGCCGAGGGCGGCGCCATCGTGCAGACCGCGCTGGAGAGTTATATCCAGCCCGTGGATGCTGGCGATCGCAGGCTTCCCTCCCAGCGGCGGGCCGACGCGCTGGTGGAGCTGGCCCGCCAGCGCACGGGCGGCCAGAAGCCGCACCTGAACCTGACCGTGCCCCTGGCCACCCTGCAGCGGCAGCCGGGGGCGCCGGCGGCGGAGCTGGAGTGGTCGCTGCCGGTCTCGGCGGAGATGGCAAGGCGCTTGGCCTGCGACTGCAGCCTGAGCCGGGTGGTGCTGGGAGCCGACTCCGAGCCTCTGGACGTCGGCCGGCTGACCAGGATCATTCCGCCGCCCATGAAGCGAGCGCTGGACGTACGCGACGGGGGTTGCAAGTTCCACGGCTGCGATAGGCCGCCGCCCTGGTGCGACGGCCACCACCTGGTCCACTGGCTGGAGGGCGGCAAGACCAGCCTCGACAACCTGGTGCTGCTCTGCCGCCGGCACCACCGGCTGGTGCACGAAGAGGGCTGGCGGCTGGCCTGGGGACCTGATGGAGAGCTGCGAGGCTTCCCGCCCTGGATGAACGACGCCGCCTAGCGGCGGCGGGGCCTCAGTCGTAGACACGCTCGAGGACCCAGGTATCCCGTTCCAGGTCGTGGTAGAGCTCGCAGAGCAGGCTGTCCTTGAAGATCGCCTTCCAGTACTCGCGAGCAACCGGACGGTCCCACCAGTCCTGCTCGACCAGCCAGCGCGCGACCGGTTCCAGCCGGCCGGGCAGGGGCGGGCTCGAGATCCGGGCCGGCGCCCCGTCCGGCCCCAGCTCGACCGTGATCTCCTGGTGGACCAGCCTGGTCACGGCGTGACCCAGTCGAACCGTTGCTCGGGCACCGCCGAGGCGGTCAGCGCCGGCCGCGGCCGCGCCACCACCTCCTCGCCGAAGCGCTCCTGCAGCCGCTCCAGCGCCGCTTCCACCTCCTCTCCCGACCCGTCGCCCCCGGTCCACAGCCGCAGCTGCCGGCGCCCCGCCGCCTCCAGCTCGGGCAGCTCCACGACCAGCTCGGCCACCGGCGCCGCCGGCTGCCACTGCTTCAGCCAGCCGCCCACCAGCCCGAACAGCTCGGCCGCGCTGGAGAGCGGATGCCGGACCGGCGACTCCCGCGACTCCTGGTCGAGCCGCACGCGGACTCGCCGCGCGCCGGCGCCGCGCAGGCCCAACTCGGCGGCCAGGTCGGAGCAGAGCGCGCGGGCGATGAAGAGCAGCGCCTCGCGGTCCTCGACCGGTGGCTCCAGCTGGCGATGGGCGCCGGTCACCTCGGGCGGCTGCCAGGGCCGCAGCCGGTCCGGCTCGAGGCCGCGGGCGAGCAGAACAGCCCGCCGCCCCGACCGCCCCAGCTGGCTCTCCAGCTGGCGCGGACCCAGGGCCGCCACCTGCCCCAGCGTGCGCAGCCCGAGCAGGTTCAGGCGCTCCATCTGCTCAGAGTCGAGGTCCAGCTCGGAGATGGGGAGGGGGGCGAGGAACGCAGACGCGGACTCCACCCGCAGCAGGCGGCCCGGCCGGGCCCGGGCGGCGGCCAGCCGGGCGCTGAACGGCCCCGCCGCCAGGCCCAGGCGCGGCTCGCAGCCGGCCGCCTGGCGCAGCCGGCGGCGGGCCTCGCGCACCGCCTGGCCCGCCTGCGGCACTCCCTCGAGGTCGAACCAGGCGCAGCCGTCGGTTCTCACCTCCACGGCCGGCGCCAGGTCGTAGAGCGCGGCCGCGATCAGCTCGCGCAGGCGCGCGGCGGCGGCGGGGTCGGAGGCCAGCACCTCCAGCTGCGGGCAGAGGTGCTCGGCCTGGCGCAGCGGCAGCCCGGGACCGATCCCGAAGTGGGCGGCCGCCTCGGAGGCGGCGATCACCTCGGCGCCGAACTCGCCCACCGCCACCGGCCGGCCGTAGAGGTCGGGCCGGCGGCAGAGCTCGAGGTCCGGGATCAGCCCGCAGACGACCACAGCCCCTCCCTACCCTCCCCAGAGGGGAGGGGGACAAGAGTCTCCCCGGAGGGGAGGGTTATTGGCACCAGGAAGCGCGAAGCCCCCAGCGGGTAGCGAACCTCCAGCTCGGCCATCCCCAGCGGCGCCGCCACCCGGTTCTTCAGGCAGCGCATCCGCGCCCGCAGCCCCACCAGCTGGCCCCGCTCGTGGATCCAGCCCGCCGGCTCCAGGCCCAGGCTCAGGCTGGAGGCGTGGGCCAGCGCGGGCCGGGTCGCCTCCACCACCGCCACCACCACTGTCCCCGAGCGGGAGGTGTTCGGCTCCAGGGATTCGAGCGCGCTCTCAGGCAGAAGGCCGAGGACGAGCAGAAAGCCGGCCCCGGCCCGAGCCAGGGCCAGCGCCGACTCACCGAAGGAAGCCGGGTCCGGCGGCCGCACCACCGTGAGCGCGCCCCATTCCGGCCGCAGCGGCAGCAGCGCCCAGGGATCGAAGGACTTCTGGGGATCGATGACCACGGCCTGGGCGAATTCCCGGGTGGCGGCGGCCAGCAGCGCCAGGCCCAGGCTCAGCTTGCCGCAGCTGCCCGCTCCCACTAGCACCGCCAGCCGGCCCCGAGGCAGCCCGCCGATCCCGCTCATCCGGTCGACGGCCTCCATCCCGGTGGGCCAGGGCAGCGGCGCCGGCAGAGCCGCCGCGCGCGTCAGCGCCTGGCTGCCGAAGCGAACCTGAAGGGAATGGATGGCGGTGTCGAGGGCGGTCTCTGGCATCTTTCCTGAAAAGGCCTCCGGAAAGACGCGAGAGGCGGGCTGGAGGCAGTGCTCAGCCTAGCGAACAGATGTTCGAGAGTCAAGGAGAAAGACAATTTTGAGCAGATGAAAGTCGCGATCGTCGGCGGAGGGGTCATCGGCTGCGCGGTGGCCGAGCGGCTTAGCCGGGACGGCCACCGGGTGACCCTCTACGAGCGCGACCACCTCGGCGCCCACGCTTCAGGCGCCGCGGCCGGCCTGCTCGCGCCCTACAGCGAGCTGAAGGGCGAGGACCTGGGCTCCCGCAGCGCGCGGCTCTTCCCTGATCTGAGCGCCCGCCTCGAGCGGGATACCGGAATCGCGGTCGAGTACCGGCGGACGCAGAGCCTGGCGGTCGCCTTCGACACAGCCCAGCGCCGTTCACTGCGCGGGCTGGGCCACTGGCAGGACACCAGCGAGTGCCTGGCGCTGGAGCCCGGGCTCAGCCCCGAGGTGCTGGGCGCGGTCCTGCTGGAGGAGAGCCACATCAACCCGCCGCGCTTCGTGCTGGCGCTGGCGCGCTCGGCCGCGGCCGCTCGCGCCGACATCAGGGAAGGTTCACCGGTGGCCACGCTGGCCGGCCTCCGCGCGGACAGGGTGGTGCTGGCGGCGGGACCCTGGAGCTCGACCCTGGCCGAAGTCCCGGTGGTGCCCCGCCGCGGCCAGCTGGTGGCACTGCGGCCGACCCGCGCCGTGCTCACCAGAATCGTCACCTGGGGCTCCTTCTATCTGGTGCCCAAGCTGGACGGCACCATCGTCGTCGGCAGCACCGAGGAGGAGGTCGGCTTCGACGCCCGGCCCACCGCCGCCGGCGTCAGCACGCTGCTCGACGTCGCGCAGCTGGTGGTGCCGGCGCTGCGGACCGCGATCCTCGAGCGGGTGTGGGCGGCGCTCCGACCGGCGACTCCGGACGGCCGGCCGATCATCGGACCGCTGGCGGGCGAAGAGAGGGTGGTGGTGGCGACCGGGCACAACCGCAACGGCATCCTGCTGGCGCCGGTGACGGCGGAGCTGGTGGCCAACCTCCTCGCGAAAAGTTAGCGCCGAGGCCCGAAGGCCCCGGCGCCGTTTGGCGAATCGAGACGACCTGCCTACTTCTTCTTGGCGGTCTTCTTCTTCGCCGTGGACTTCTTGGCAGCCGCCTTCTTCTTCTTCACTGGCATGTGTTACCTCCTTCTCAAAAACTCAGGACCCGATCAGCTTGGACGGATAAGCGGGCAAGATCCGGCGGGGTGATGAACGTCGCGTTTCGCCCCTCCAGGTGCTGCTCCGAAACCCCACGGGCTTCTGCGCAGCCCTTTCAGACATAGAGTTGGATCCCTTTCTCCCGGCAGCCTGCGAGCAGGTCCGCCAGGGGAGGGATGCCGACCCCACGAACGGTCGCCACCACTTCCTCCTTGAGGAGGTCGGTGGCGTCGCCGGCGAGCGCGACTCCACAGTCCATTCCCGCCGCCGCGGCTCCGTTGACCGCGATGTGAAACGGGATGCTGGCTCGTGTCGGATCCTGTGCCCCTGTCGAGGCAATCACGAGCAGCCGTGCCATAAACCGCACTTGATACACACGTGCGCCCAAGGAGTCAAGCGATAAGTCACGTCACGAGTACGATGCGGCCACTGAAAATTTTTCTCGGCCATGGAGCATCAGGCGGAGTCGAGAGCATCCGACCTCACGTCGAGGGTTTGCGCGCGCGCGGATTCGAAGCCGGCGCGGTCGCTCTGCCCATCCGCCGCGCGGAGGCGGCGGTGAAGAACTTCCTGGACACGTCGGGCGAAGGCGCCGGGATCGTGGTGGGCGGCCACTCCTACGGAGGTCGCGTGGCGAGTCTTGCCGCAGCGCGTCATCGGTTCGCCGCCCTCCTCTGCTTCAGCTATCCACTCCACCCGCCGGGCCGTCCGGAGAAGATGCGCACCGAGCACCTCGTGGAGATCCGCTGCCCAGCCCTGTTCCTCTCCGGAGATGCTGACCAGTTCGCGCAGATCGATCGGCTGCGTGACGCGGTTGACGCAATGCATCAAGCAAGGCTCCTGGTCTTCAAGGGCGAGTCGCACGGTATCCGGGGAGCGCTCGACCAGGCGCTGGACGCCTCCGCGGACTTCCTGCGCGGGCTGCAGCCATGAGCGTCCAGCACCATCAGCTGCAGGCCAACGGGCTGCGCTTCCACGTCCTGGTCCAGGGTCCGGCCCAGGGACCGCTGGCGCTGCTCCTGCACGGTTTCCCGGAAGGGGCGGAGTCGTGGCTGCCGCAGATGGAGTCGCTGGCCGGCGCCGGGTTTCTCGCCGCCGCGCCCGACCTCCGTGGTTACGGGCTCACCGATTGCCCGGAGGGCGTCGACGCCTATCGCCTGGACCAGCTGGTCGAGGATGCGCGCGCGCTGGTGCAGGGCTTCGGCCGCGGGCAGGCGCACGTCGCTGGTCACGACTGGGGGGCGATCGTCGGCTGGAGGCTGGTGGCTCGGCATCCGGACCTGCTGCTGACCTGGTCGGCGCTCTCGGTTCCTCACCTGGTGCCGCTGGCCGCGGCCAGCCGCGAGGACGAGGACCAGCAGCTGCGGTCCTCCTACGTGCGCCTCTTCCGCATGGAGGGCAAGGCGGAGGAGGTGCTATCCCGCGACGAGTTCAGCAGCCTTCGCGCCATGTTCGGGCTGGGCCCCAACCCCGACGCGGTGCCCGAGCCGACGATCGAGCATTTCGCGCGCAACCTGGCCCGCCCCGGCCGCCTGACCGCCGCCCTCAACTACTACCGGGCCAACCTGGCCGGCGACCATTGGGACCGGCTGCTCTCGGACATGGAGCCGATCCACACGCCGACGCAGCTGATCTGGGGCGCGCATGACCCGGCCCTCGGCCGCCGCGCGGTGATGGAGACCGAGAAGCACGTCGAGGGCCGGTACCGGCTGGAGGTGCTGGAGGACGCAGGCCACTGGCTGCAGTTCGAGAAGCCGGCGGAGGTCTCCCGTCTCCTCATCGAGTGGATGAGCCGTAGTGTCCCGAGCCAGAAATCCGTCGGAAATTCATCGGCCTGAGCGGCCGGGCGCCTACGGCGCTGATGCCTGCGTTAGGGGTCCCGGCGCTGGTCGTCACCCATCTCAGGATGGGCTCCTCCTTACGCCACCCCTGCCTTGGCACCGGCCGCCCATGCCGCGACTTTCTCGCCGAATATCCGGCTCGGGACACTAAACTTCCTCCGATGCCCCAGGCCGACGATCGGCGGCTGACTCTCCGTCGCCTCGACGACATCCTGGAGGCCCTCGAGCAGATGAACCTGCGCGAGGAGAAGACCCTGGACGAGCCGCTCCTGCGGCGGCTGCTGGAGCTCGGCCTCGAAGATCCCGGGCGCTTCACCGTCCCTCAGCTGATCGAGAAGGTGTGGGGGATGCAGCAGCCCTTCCTGATCACGGTGTCCGTCGAGCGACGCCGCCGGCGCCGGCGCCAGACGGACGCCGGCGTGATCGCCGCCAGCTGACGCCCCAGGACTGGCTGCAGGCCTTCGCCGAGATCGGCGAACGCATCCGCGCCGCGGTGGCGCCGGCCGCGGGCACCGAGGCCGGCCGCCGCGAGATCTCCACCGGCGCCGGCGGCGACCGGACGGTGGAGCTCGACCGGCTGGCCGAGGAGGCGGCGCTGCAGGTCTTCGAGCGGCTGCACCGCCAGGGCGCTCGCTTCTCGCTGCTCTCCGAGGAGCTCGGCAAGCGCGACTTCGGCGCGCCGCTCCCGCTGGTGCTGATGGACCCGGTCGACGGCAGCGTGAACGCCAAGCAGGGCATCCCTCTTTACGCGGCCATGCTCAGCCTCTGCGACGGCCCCTCGGTCGGCGACGTCAGCGCCGGCCACGTGCTGAACCTGGTCAGCGGTGAGTGCTGGCAGGCCGAGCGCGGTGGCGGCGCCTGGCGAGACGGGAGACCGATCACGGTGCTGCCGCCGGCGCGTGCCGGCCGCATCGACGTGCTCGGGCTGGAG
>DATGVT010000092.1:0-2059 GCA_035300005.1 Candidatus Acidiferrales bacterium | reverse complement strand
AACAGCGTCGCCGCCACCGACGCCACCACCAGCACCGTCACCACCGGACGCAGCACGACCACGCTCACCAACACCGCCAGCAGCCCCATCTACACGCAGCTGCGCACCGAGCTGGCGGAGACGGCCGCCGCGATCGCCGCCCTGCAGGCGAGCCTGAACAGCGTCGCCGCCACCGACGCCACCACCAGCACCGTCACCACCGGACGCAGCACGACCACGCTCACCAACACCGCCAGCAGCCCCATCTACACACAGCTGCGCACCGAGCTGGCGGAGACGGCCGCCGCGATCGCCGGACTACAGGCGCAGCACGACTCCCTGACCGCGCTGCTCAACTCGCAGGGGACCACCCTTCCGCAGAAGGAGGCCGAGCTGCGCGACCTCGAGCTGAAGCTGCAGACGGCCAACGGCGCCTACACCGCCGTCCGCAACGCCTATGAGGCCGCCCTGGTCAACAGCCAGGACCGGCCGATCGAGATGACCCAGCTGGACACGGCGGCGCCTCCGCTCTACCCGGACAGCCCGCTGCGCTACCTCTACCTGCTGATCGGCCTCCTGATCGGCGCCCTGATGGGCACCGGCCTGGGCTGGTACCGCGACCGCCGCGGCCGGGAATCCGCGCCCGCACTGGTGCCGTCGCCCACCAAGCGCCGGCTGATCCCCCAGCCCCTCTACATGATCCAGACCGGGAACACCGGCCTCGAGCCCCAGGCCAGGAGGCGCCGCCGGGCTCGATGACCTCAGGCGCACTTCCGACCGAGACCGTGGCCAGGGCCGTGGCGGTCAGCACCTTCTCGCAGGTCGCCGCCAAGGTCGTGCACCTCGGTCTCAACGTGGTCGTCAGCCTGGCCCTGATCCGCTACCTGGGGCCGGCCGGCTACGGCGACTACGTGTTCGTCTTCAGCTTCGCGGCCGTCATCGGCCTGGCCAGCGACCTGGGCCTGAGCCGGGTGGCGGTGCGCGAGATGGCGAGCCGCGAGGAGGACCTGCCGGCCGTGCTCGGCACGTCCATCGCGACCCGCCTCGGCCTGGCCGTGCTGACCTGGGCCGCGGCCCAGGTGATCCTGCTCGCGCTGGGCGCCCGGCCTTCGGTCCGGATGGCCGTGGCCGTGGCGTCGCTGCTCTACCTGAGCCAGGCGCTGGCCTCGGTCGTGATCCTCTTCCAGGTCCGGCTGGCCCTCCAGTACGAGGCGCTGGTCGACCTCGCCGCCCAGATCCTGGACACCGCGCTGGTGCTCTGGCTGATCGCGGCCCACGCGGTGCTCCTGGCGCTGATCGCCGCCCCGGTCGCCAGCTCGCTGCTGGCGGTCGCGCTGGCCCTGGGCCTGGCGCGCATGCGCTTCCGGGCGCGCTTCCGCTTCGACCTCGCCTGGGTCCGGCGGCTGCTGGTGGAAGCCCTGCCGGTCGGCCTCAGCCTGCTGGTCTCGGTCGCCTATCTGAAGCTGGACAGCGTGCTTCTCGGCCTCCTCCGGCCGCACTGGGAGGTGGGTGTCTACGGCGCCGCCTACAAGCCGGTCGAGTACCTCCTGCTGGCGGCGGCCGTGCCCATCAATACGCTCTTCCCGCTGCTCTCCCGGTGGTGGCGCGTGGACCCCGCCCGCTTCCAGGTCGTCTACCAGCGGGGGACCGAGGCGCTGGTCGCCTACGCCCTCCCCTTCCCCATCCTGCTCGCCCTCACCGCCGGCCCCATGGTGGCCGTCGTCTACGCGCTCAGCTTCGCGCCTTCGGCCCTGCCCCTGGCCCTACTGGCCGTGTCCATGGTCTTCATGGTCTTCAGCGCCTGGCAGAGCTTCGTGCTGCTGGTGGGCGGGCTGCAGCGGGTGGCCCTGGCCTACAACCTGGCCAGCCTGGCGGTGAACGCCGTGCTCAACGTGGTCCTGATCCTGCGCTTCGGCTACCTGGGCGCCACGGCGGCCGCGGTGGCCTCGAGCGTATTCATGGCCGCGCTCTCGGTGGCGGCCCCGGGCCGGCTGATGGGGGTCTGGCCCGACCCCCGCCGCCTGCTTCGGGTCCTGGCGGCCGGCGCCCTGCTGGCGGCGTCGGTCGCGCTGCTCCTCTG
>DATGVT010000091.1:0-8672 GCA_035300005.1 Candidatus Acidiferrales bacterium | reverse complement strand
AGCGACCAGTCCTTGCAGAGCATCATCGACACGCTTCCCGAGGCAAGGGGCAAGTCACCCAGGGATTTCTACGACCCCAGCTTCGTCCAGAAGCTGCAGCAGCAGGGCTTCATCAAACAGGTCTACGGAAGTTAGCCAAGAAGCTGCGCGAGTGCCCGGCGGGTCCAGACCCGGGCCATCGCGCGCTTGTAGGCGGCCGATCCGCGCCGGTCGTCCACCGGGTCGCAGGCTCGCTCGGCGGCCTCCGCCGCGTCAGTCGGCGCCTCCCGGATCAGGATCGGAACCGGCGCCACGCCGCCCAGCGCGACGGCCAGGTCGCTGATGGCGCCGCTCTCGTCGAGCACCGCGCGGGCCGCCACGCCGACGGTGGGGAAGTCGTCCACGCTGCCGGGGTTGAAGCGGAGGTAGCACTCGCGCTGGCCCGGAGCCGGGGGCGGGACGCTGACGCTGGTCACCAGCTCGCCGTCCGCCAGCGCCGTCTCCATCAGGCTCCGGAAGAAGCCGGCCAGGGGAACCGAGCGGGTGCCGGCCGGGCCCTGGACGGTGACCGCGGCCCCCAGCGCCAGCAGCACCGGCGGCAGGTCCTGGCGGGGATCCGCGTGAGCGAGCGCCCCGCCCACGGTGGCCACCGCGCGGACCCGCGGGTTGCCGATCTGCTCCGCGGCCGCCGCCAGGGCGGGGTGCAGGCGGCGCACGTCGCTTGAGCGCGCCAGCTCGGCCATGGTGGTGGTGGCGCCCAGGACCAGACCGCCGGCCGCGTCGTGCCGAATCCCGTGCAGCTCGGGGATGCGGCCCAGCCAGACGACCCGGCTGGCCGGCACCAGGTCCTGCTTCAGCATCAGGACCAGGGAGGTGCCCCCACCGAGGGCGAAGGCGCCTTCCGCGCCCAGCAGGCCTAGCGCCTCGGCCAGCGTCGCCGGGGCCTGGAACTCAAACTCCCCCAAGCGCCGACCTCACCGCCTCGACGATGGTCCCGTAGCCCGTGCAGCGGCAGAGGTTGCCGCTGAAGAAGCGGCGGATGGAGGCTTCGTCCGCGGGCAGGTCCTGGCGCAGGTAGGCGGCGGCGGCCACCAGCTGGCCGGGCGTGCAGATGCCGCACTGCAGCGCCTCCTTCTCCTCAAAGGCCCGGGCCAGGTCCGGCTCCCGTGCGGCCAGCCCCTCCACGGTCCAGACCTCGGCGCCCTCGGCGCAGCCGGCGAGCATGAGGCACGAGCTGACCGGCTGGTTTCGCACCAGCACCGTGCAGGCGCCGCAGACGCCGACGCCGCAGCCCTCCTTGGTGCCGGTCAGGCCGCGCTGGCGCAGGAAGTCGAGCAGGAGGGTGTCGGGGGCGATCTCGGCGGCGAGCGGCTCCCCGTTGAGCTGGCAGCCCAGCTTCACGCCAGGACCGGCTCGCGCAGGCTCCGGTACACGCGCTCGGCGGTGATCGGCAGCTCACGGATCCGCACACCGGTGGCCCGGGCGACCGCGTTGGCGATGGCCGCCGCGGCGGGCGCGTTGGAGAGCTCGCCGGCCGACTTCACGTTCAGGGCGCCGATCCCCCGGCCGCCCTCCACCAGCACGGTGCGAAAGCGGGGCACATCGGCCGAGGTCGGGAGTCGAAACTCGCCCAGGCCGGCCGCCCATACCTGCCCATCGACGACCTGAAGGTCCTCGAGGCAGGCGAAGCCGTACCCCATCGCCGCGGCCCCCTCCAGCTGCATCCGGTGCGCCTGCGGGTTGATCACCCCGGCGACGTCGACGGCCGAGAGCAGCTCCAGCACCTGCACCCGGCCGGTTTCGGGATCGACCGCCACCTGGGCGATCTGCACGCAGTAGGAGGTGAAAGGACCGCCATCCTCGCGCTCGGTCAGCACCAGGACGGGATCGGGACCGCTCCGCCGCCGCCAGGCCGCCGCCGCCTTGCCGATCGCCACGCTCAGCGAAGCCGTGACCCGGCTGCCGCCGACCCCGTCGTCCTGGGGCAGCCCGGCGGTGGAGACCTGGCGGACCCGGATCCGGTCGGGCGGCAGGTCCAGGGCCCTCGCCAGCCCCTCGCGGACCACGGTGTGCACGCCGGAGCCCTGCTCCGGGAAGGGGACCTCGACCTCGATCGTCCCCGCCGCGCCGGCGATCAGCCGCAGGCTGGTGCTGCCGCCCGGCGTACTGCGGTCGTAGATGGCGACGCCCATCCCGTGCCGCATGCCGGCCGGCGCCGGAAGCGCCTGGTAGGCGCGGATCGCCGCCTCCAGCGTCTCCCGGCCGCGCGCCTCCACGAAGGTCTGGCCATAGGGGTCCGGCTCGCCCGAGCGGAGCAGGTTGCGGCGGCGCATCTCGAGCGGGTCGATCCCGGCCTTGAGGGCCAGCTCGTCGAGGGCGGATTCGAAGGCGAAGACGGCCTGGGGAGAGCCGGGTGCGCGCATGTGGCCCCGCGGGACCGTGTTCGTGTACGCGACCCGGGAGAGCGTGTGGGCGGCGGGGATCCGGTAGGGGCGGCCGGGCTCCTCGACGCCGTGAGGAACCACGGTCGGCACCGGCTTGAACCCGGCGTAAGCGCCGCCGTCCAGGAGGGAGTCCACGCTCAAGCCCAGCAGCCGGCCGCTCGCGTCGCAGCCGAGCCGGACCCGGATCCGGGCCGGGTGCCGGGGATTGGCGGCGGTCAGGTCCTCGCCGTAACGGAGGACGAGCTTGACCGGCCGGCCGACCGCGCGCGCGAGCTCGACGCAGAGCGGGGCGTCCATCGGCGAACCCTTGCCTCCGAAGTCGCCGCCGATGGCGACCGGGTGGACCTCGATGCCGGCCGGATCCACCTCGAAGCCCGCCGCCAGCTGGCGGCGCAGGGCGTAGGGCGACTTGTTGGCGATCCACACGTGGATGCGGCCGTCGGGGTCGACCCCGGCCACCGCCGCCTGCGGCTCGAGGTAGCCCTGGTGGCCGGTCGGGGTGATGTAGGTCTGGTCCACCTGATGGTCGGCCGCGGCCAGCGCGGCCTCGGCCGCCGCTCGCGATCCGTGCTCGACCTTCGCCTGCAGGTTGTGGCTGCCCGGCTCGGCCACCGCCCCCGGGAAGGACCAGGGGGCTTCATGGACCGTCGGGGAGCCGGGATCCAGCGCGGCCTTGGCGTCGACCACGGCGGGCTGCGGCTCGTACACGACCCTGACGCGAGCCGCCGCGCGCTCCGCCTGTTCCCGGGTCTCAGCCACGACCGCGGCCACCCGCTCGCCGAGGAAGCGCGCCTCACCCCGGGCGAGGGTGGGCACGTCCCGCACCCGGCGGCCGAAGAGCCGCTCTTCGAAGTCGGTGCCGGCAAAGACGCCCAGCACGCCCGGCAGGGCGAGCGCCTCGGCGGCGTCGATGCGGACGATCCGGGCTCGCGGGTGAGGGCTCCGGACCACCGCCGCGTGGCACAGCCCGGCGAGGTCGATGTCGGCCGCATAGAGGGCCCGGCCGGCGACCTTGTCGGCCGCGTCCACGCGGCTCACCCGGGGACCCCTTTCGGAGAGGCTTGACGGGTGACGGCCGCCACCCTGGCCGCGACCTTCTGCGGGTCGCCCAGGTAGCGGGCGGCGGTGGCGTGCCAGTCGGGTCCCAGCTCGAGGAGCCTGGGGATCCCGGTCGGCAGGTTGAGCTCGACGACCTCCGCCTCGGAGAGGCCCTCAAGGTGCTTGACCAGGGCCCGCAGGCTGTTGCCGTGGGCGACGACCAGCGTGCAGCGGCCGGCCGCCAGCTCCGGAACCAGGCTGTCGTACCAGTAGGGAAGGACGCGCTCGAGCACGTCGGCCAGGCACTCCGTGGCCGGGAGCAGCTCCGAAGGGATATCCCGGTAGCGGGCGTCCTGGGCGGGATGGCGCTGGTCGTCCGGCGCCACGGCGGGTGGGCGCACCGAGTAGCTGCGCCGCCAGAGCTTGACCTGCTCCTCGCCAAAACGCTCGGACGTCTCGCGCTTGTTCAACCCCTGCAGCGCACCGTAGTGCCGCTCGTTGAGCCGCCAGGATCGGCGCACCGGAAGCCAGGCCAGGCCCATCTCCTCCAGGAGGATCTCGGCGGTCTGGATGGCGCGGAGGAGGACCGAGGTGTGCAGCACCTGGGGTTCGATTCCGGCCTCCCGCAGCAGCACGCCTGCCTCGCGGGCCTCCTGCCGGCCGGTCTCGGACAGCGGCACGTCGTGCCACCCGGTGAACCGGTTCTCCAGGTTCCAGGTGCTCTCGCCGTGGCGGACGAGGACGAGGAGCCCGCGCAAGCCCGGCGCTAGACCTCGGTCAGGACGGGCGCTGGCACCGGGCCATGATATCGGTGCGTCCTCGGGTGGCTCAGCGGCAGTCCTCGATCACCACGATGGTCGCGCCGTCGTCGAAGACCGCGTGGTAGCGGACCACCACGGCATCTCCGGGGTCGAACGGGCATGGCGAGCGCCCGGGCAGCTGGTCTGGGTCCGCGTAGCTGAAGGGCAGGGCCGGATCGGTTCGGCTCCGGCCCTCCGCCAGCCATCCCCCCATCGCCACGTACCCACGCAGGCAGCCGCGCTCGCCAGGCACCACGTCGCCCACCCGGGCGGCCGTCCACCAGAAGCAGCCGGGTGCGACGTGCTCGTGGGGAGTGACCAGGTAGAAGGTCGCCAGCGTGACGGCGAGGACCGCTGCCACCACCGCCGCCACGCCCGCCCCCGGCGGGAGCCGCCGGCGCGGCGGCTGCTCCGGTTCGGCGGCGGGCTGATTCCGGGGCTGAGGCCCGAACCGGCGCCGCAGCTGCCGTTCACGCTCGGCGTCCACCCCCAAAACCTTCCGGCGGCTCAGCGGCCGGCCACGACGCGGTGCGCGCGCTCGACGATGGCCGCCACCTCCTTCCAGTCCACCTCGACGTCCAGGTACACGCCGAGCCAGCCGCGCGTGCCCACGTAGGGCGGCACGAAGAAGCGGTCCGGGGCGGCTCCGACCAGCAGGCCCTGGACGCCGTCCGGAGCCGCACACCAGAAACCGACGCGGTCGTCGTGGTGGCGGCCGGCGAAGGTGACGAAGAGCTTTTTGTCCCGGAAGAACCAGGCCGGCTCGCCGTGGCTCTGCCGCTCGCTGGTCTCGGGCAGGGCCAGGCACAGGCGCCGGAGCCGCTCGACGAGGGGGCCGGACCTGGAGCTGTCGGCCAAGCAATGGGTATCGTGGCAGGCGTGGCCACGCCGGTCTACATCGAGGCCGGGACCAAGCGCGTCTTCGCCCTGGCCCTCGAGTGGCCGGGCTGGTGCCGGTCCGGCCGCGACGAGGCCGCCGCGCTGGCGGCGCTGGCCGCCTATGAGCAGCGCTACGCCGTGGTGGCGCGCGAGGCCGGGATCGGCTTCCCTCCGGGGAATGGCTTTGCCGTCGTGGAGCGCGTGCGCGGCTCCGCCTCCACCGACTTCGGGGTCCCCGGGGAGGCGGCGTCAGGTGACGCGAGGCCGCTGAAGCGCGGCGAGGCGGACCGGATGGCGGACCTGGTGGAGGCGGCCTGGAGGGTCTTCGACCGGGTGGTGGCGGGCGCGCCGGCCGAGCTGCGCAAGGGACCGCGCGGGGGCGGGCGCGACCGCGACGCCATCGTGGAGCATGTGCTCGGCGCCGAGGCGGCCTACTACGTGCGCAAGATCGGGCTCCGCCTGCCGCAGCCGACGGCGGGCGACCCCGCCGCCGTCGCCGCCTTCCGGCGGGAGGTGGCCGGCGCCCTGCGCGGCGGTGGGCAACCGATCGAGAAGGGCTGGCCGCTGCGCTACGCGGCCAGGCGCATCGCCTGGCACGTCCTCGACCACGCCTGGGAGATCGAGGACAGGAGCTAGGCCCCGGCGTCCCCTCCCTACCCTCCCAACGGGGGAGGGACGAAACAGGCCGGGGAGGGAGGCGAGCCAGGAGGGCGAGGTGGATGTCGTCCAGCACGCCGTCGATCTCATCCATGACGTCGGTGGCTGTGCAGCGGACGACCTGGTAGCCCTGCGACAGCAGGTAGGGCCCGATGGGCATCTGCCGCCTGAACTTGTAGCCGTCTAGCTGGCGGCGACCGAGTCGCGACCAGAGTCGCCACTCAGCGATCGACATTTCGCGACGCAACTGTCTGGCGCGGAGGGTTTGTGAGTTGGGTGGCACGGGAGGAGCCTGAGGTGGGGCCTGAACCGCCGCAAGGCTGGGTGTTAAGGGGCACACCCGCGGCATCCAGGAAAGTGGCTTGCGCACCCCTCCCTACCCTCCCCGCAAGCGGGGAGGGAGAAAGGCTCCGTCCCCTCCCTACCCTCCCCGCGAGCGGGGAGGGACAAGGGCCCGCGAGCGGGGAGGGACAAGGCGGGCGAGGAGTTGGGGGTCCTCCTCGCGCCGCCCTCAAGGTAGGCGCGGGCCCGCCGCGGCCGCATCCTGCGGGCAGACGAAATTCAGCTCCTCCAGGTGCACTACCTCGGCGGGGAGCCGGGGAATTTCCAAGGGGTGACCTCCCGAAAGGCGGGTAAAGGCCCCGAAATCGGGCCGCGGAGCGATCTGAGACTGCCTTCCGCTTGTTTTTTCCCAGCATGGCCCTTATCCTCCCGCCGATTTCACGTTCGATCAGATTGCTCAGTTCCGGAGAGGCGGCGCGGCGCCTGGGGCTGAGCCAAACCACGCTCAACCGCGCTGTCGCCAGGGGCCGGATAACGCCCGCCGAAACCACGCCGGGGGGTCATCACCGGTTTCATCCGGATGACCTCGACGCGCTCTCAGAACAACGGCCCCTCCCTACCCTCCCCGCAAGCGGGGAGGGGCGATTCCTGACCACCCGCCAAGCCGCGAAGCTGCTCGGCGTCAGCCAGCCGACGATCGTTCGCGCCGTCGACGAGGGACGCCTGAAGGCGGACCTCGTCACCCCGGGCGGGCATCTCCGCTTCCGCGCGGAGTCCCTCCGGCGCCCGGGCGCGATCCCGGCGGACCGGGACCTGGTCACCTCGCGGTACGCCGCCAAGGCTCTTGGCGTCAGCCAGGCCACGGTGGCGCGGGCCGTGAGGGAAGGCCAGCTCAGGCCCACCGGGGTCACGCCCGGCGGCCACTACCGGTTCACCGAGGAGGAGCTCTACGAGCAGGCCGCGAAGCTGCATCCGGCTCCGGCGCCGCCGGCCCCGCCGCCCTTCGAAAGCAGCGGCAGCGCCCTGCGCGACCGGCTGCGGCGCCTCCTCTACCGCCTCGGCACCGGCCCCGGGATGGCAGGGCCGCCGCCCCCGCCCGGCAACGGCAACGGCAACGGCAACAGGCGTGGCAACGGCAACGGGCATGGCAACGGGCACGGCAACGGCAATCCGGACCGGCGCCAGCAGCTCTGGGAAGCCGGGCTGAATTCCGTCTTCGTGATCGCCGCCGTGCTGGTGGCGCTGCCGCTGCTGGCCCTGGCGCGCGGATTCGCCGACCTCCTTTACCGCCGCGGCGACACGGGTTGGCAGGACAACCTCGGCGTCTTCCTCGCCTTCCTCGCGCTGTCGATGGGCGCCTTCTTTTTCTTCTACTCGGTCAAGTACTACGTCGCCACCGTCGTCGTGCTGCTGAGCACGATGGTCAGCGGCCGCAACGCTCGTATCGGACGCGGTAACGGCAAGGACAACGGCAACGGCAACGGCAACGGCCAGCTGAGCCGGCACCCGTTCGTCTCCATCCACGTCGCCGCCTACAACGAAAAACGCGTCATCGAGCGGCTCCTGCAGGCCTGCGAGCGGCTGGACTATCCGAACTACGAGGTGGTGGTGGTCGACGACTCCACGGACGAGTCGGTCGAGCTTCTGAGGGCCTGGCGCGACAAGCCCCGCTTCAAGGTCCTCCATCGCCCGGCCCGCACCGGCTTCAAGGGCGGAGCGCTCAAAGAGGCGCTGAAGCTGACCGACCACCGCGCCGAATACGTCGTCATCTGGGATGCCGACTCGCTCCCCTTCCCCGACTCCATCCAGCGCTTCCTACCCCACTTCTACGAGACCAACGGCAACGGCAACGGCAGCGGCGGCTTATCCATGAGGCGCGAACAGGTGGCCGCGGTGCAGAGCTACCAATGGCACGTGCTGAACAAGAGTGAGAGCTGGCTGACCGAGGGAGTGCGCGCCGAGTACGCAGGCAGCTACATGATCGAGCGGCCGTTCCAGGAGGCGCTTTCCTCTCTGAAGATGGTGGCCGGCACCTCCTACATGATCCGGGCCGACCTGCTGCGGCAGATCGGCTGGGGCACCAGCCTGACCGAGGACTGGGAGCTCACCCTCCAGCTCTACACCCGCGGCTATAAGGTCGTCTTCACCCCCTACGCCGAGACCCCGGCCGAGTGCGTGGGCACCTTCACGCGCCTGGCCCGCCAGCGCATGCGCTGGGCCGAAGGCCACAGCCACAACGTGCGCCGGTGGTTCTTCCCGATCCTGCTTTCGCCCTTCGTGAGCCCGGCCGAGAAGCTGGAGTTCGCCTACTACTCCACCTACTACCTGCAGTCCTTCCTCTTCGCGGTGGGCTCGCTCTGCTGGCTTGTCTCCGAGCTCGGCCTGCACGCGCACGTGCCCGACTGGACCGCGCTTTTGGGCTGGTCGCTCCTGTTCTCGAACCTGCTTTCGCTGCCGCTGATGAACCTGGGCGGCCTGGTGCTGGAGGAGGCGCCGCGCAAGGACCTGACCGGGGTCCTGGGCGCTCTGGCGCTGAGCTACCTCCTGGTCCCCTTCCAGGCCTGGGCCTCCCTGAAGGGTCTCCTCGGGCGGG
>DATGVT010000090.1:0-8444 GCA_035300005.1 Candidatus Acidiferrales bacterium | reverse complement strand
CGCGCCGATTCGAGGGCGAGATCCACGATTTCGTCCGCCAGCGCGACCCCGAGCTGGACGAGGAGTGGCACAAGCTGGAGGCCGGCCGCAGCCGGGCCTCGCGCGACAACTGGCTCTACTACGCCGCCCGCAGCTTGTTCGACAGCCACCCCCGCAACGCAAACCTGCGCCGGCAGCGGGTGGAGATGGAGTCGGCCTCCGGGATCCGGCACATCCCGGCCGCGCCCGCGGGCCTGGATATCTCAGCGCAGATCTTCAAGCTCGCGGAGCTGGACCCCACCTGCTTCGACCCTCGCGTCGGCGGGATCGACCCGCTGGCCCTGAAGGCCTCTCCGGCCGCCATCCTCAACATCGACTATCCCCTTGGGCTGGCCGCCTACCACCTGCTGCGCCAGGTGGCGGAGCAGGTCTGGTGGGTGGCCGGCGTCTACGTGGTCGGCAAGGCGGCGACCCTGAACGCCGACGTGGGCGACGTCATGATCCCCAACGTCGTCTACAACGAGCACACCGGCAACACCTACTTTCTGGACAACTGCTTCAACGCCGGCCTGGTGCAGCCCCACCTGGTATTCGGATCCGCCCTGGACAACCAGCGCGCGGTGGCGGTGCGCGGCACCTTCCTGCAGAACCGTGATTACCTGGAGTTCTACTACGAGGGCCGCTACACGGTGGTCGAGATGGAGGCGGGTCCCTACCTGGACGCCAGCTTCGAGATCGGCCAGCCCTCGCGCCACCCCCTGAACGAGAACGTGAACATGGCCCGCCTGGGCTTCGACCTGGGCATCGTCCACTACGCCTCCGACACCCCCTACACGCAGGCGCGCACGCTAGGCGCGCGCGGGCTCAGCTACCGCGGCATGGACTCCACCTACGCGACCGCGGTGGCAGTCGCGCGCCGGATCCTGGAACAGGAGGGGGCCCTGCTGGCATGACCGCATGAAGCTCCGGCTGCTGCCGCGCGAGCGGCGCTTCTACGTGCTCTTCCGGAAACAGGGGCAGCTCGTCTCCGAGACGCTGGCGGAGCTCTCCAAGAGCCTGCTCGAGGGGCGCTCCCGCCACCCGCGGCTGCGCGACCTGGAGCACGAGTGCGACGACGTCACCCACGAGATCTACAACCTGGTCAACCGGACGTTCGTCACCCCGCTCGAACAGGAGGACATCCTGCTGCTCGCCTCGTCGCTGGACGAGATCGTGGACCTGGCCGAGGAGGTGGCGGACAAGCTGGAGCTCTACCGCGTGGTGGAGGTCACCAAGCACGCCCGAGCCATGGGCGAAGCCCTGGACAGGGCCGGGGTCGAGATCGCGCGGGCGCTGGACACCCTGGAGACCTTCCAGGACCACGAGGCGCGCCGCTTGGAGGTCCACCGGCTGGAGAACGAAGGCGACCGGATCATGCGCGCGGCGCTGGGCGAGCTCTTCGCCGACGACGCCCAGCCGGCTGCGCACCTGATCAAGTGGAAGGACCTCTACGACCTGCTGGAAGCGACCATGGACGAGTGCGAGCACGTCGCCCACCTGCTGGAGCGGATCACGATCAAGAACGCCTGAGGGTGGTCGAGGCTCTCCTCGTGATCACGATCCTGGTCGCGGTCGCCTTCGACTTCACCAACGGGTTCCACGACACCGCCAACGCGATCGCGACCTCGGTCTCGACCCGCGCGCTGACCCCGCACCAGGCGGTGCTGCTGTCGTCCGTCTTCAACCTGGTCGGCGCCGTGGTGACCGTGCTCTTCTTTCAGGCCAAAGTGTCGAACACGATCGCCAGCACGCTCGTGTTCAGGGCCACCCTGGTGGTGATCGTCGCCGCCCTCCTGGGGGCGATCGCCTGGAACCTGCTGACCTGGTACTTCGGGCTGCCCTCCAGCTCGACCCATGCGCTCATCGGCGGTCTCACGGGCGCCGGCATCGCGGCGGCTGGTGGGCTGGGCGGAATCCAGTGGACTTCGCTCGGTAAGCAGCTGCTGGCCCTGGTCACCTCGCCCCCGGCCGGCTTCCTGGTGGCGGGGATCTTCATGACCCTTCTCCTGCTGCTGGCACGGGGAGGACGGCCCGGGCCGCTCAACCGCAGCTTCCGCCGCTTCCAGGTCGTGACCGCCGCCCTGGTGTCCTTCTCCCACGGCGGCAACGACGCGCAGAAGACGATGGCCGCCATCGGCATGGCGCTGGTCGCGACCGGCCACCTGCCCAGGTTCTCGGTTCCGCTCTGGGTGGTTCTGCTCTCGGCCAGCGCGATCGCTTTCGGCACCTACGCCGGCGGCTGGCGGATCATCCGCACCCTGGGCTGGCGGATCTACAAGCTCGACCCCGCCACCGGGCTCTCGGCGCAGATGATGGGGGCGGCCGTGATCCAGGTGGCTTCCGCCTTTGGCCTGCCGGTCAGCACGACCCACGTCGTCACCGGCTCGGTGATGGGCGCCGGCGCGGCGCGCAACCTGTCCGCGCTCAGGTGGGGGGTCGGCGCCAACATCCTGGCGGCGTGGGTGCTGACCATCCCGGCCACCGCGACTATCGCCTGGGTCTGCTTCGCCATCCTGCACACCGCCGGGTTGCGCGGTTAGGGCGCGTTCGCCCTCGGATGCGGCGCTGGCGGGCCGGAATGAGGCGCGTTCGCCCACGAATGCGCTGAACCGTGGGCGCGGGCCTCGCGGAACTACCATGTTTCTCAGATGGCGACCGTCAAGGAAGTCCGCCGCGAGAAGGACTCCATGGGCGAGGTGGAGGTCCCGGCCGGCGCCTATTACGGGGCCTCCACCCGGCGCGCCGTCCAGAACTTTCCCATCTCCGGCCAGCGCTTTCCGCGCCGGTTCATCCAGGCCCTGGGGCTGGTCAAGCGGGCGGCCGCGGAGGTCAACCACGAGCTCGGCCTGCTGGACCGGAAAACGGCCGGCGCGGTCGTCCGGGCCGCCGAGGAGGTGGCCGACGGCAAGCTCGACGACCACTTCCCGATCGACGTCTACCAGACCGGCTCCGCCACCTCGACCAACACCAACGCCAACGAGGTGATCGCGAATCGCGCCAGCGAGCTCCTGGGCGGGCCGCTCGGCCCCGGCCGGCTGGTGCATCCGAACGACCACGTCAACATCTGTCAGTCCTCCAACGACGTGATCCCGAGCGCGATCCAGCTCAGCTGCGCGATGGGAATCGAGGAGGATCTGCTGCCGGCGCTGGAGCGCCTGCGCCGGGCCCTGGAGGGGAAGTCGAAAGAGTTCATGCCGGTGGTCAAGACCGGGCGGACCCACCTCCAGGACGCGACCCCCATCCGGCTGGGGCAGGAGTTCGTGGGCTACGCCGGCCAGCTGCAGGAGTCGATCAGGCGCGTGAAAGCGGGCCAGGCCGAGCTACTCCGGCTGCCGCTGGGCGGCACCGCCGTCGGCACCGGCATCAACTCCCACCCCGACTACGCCGGGCGGGCCTGCCGGCGGCTGGCGGTGCTCACTCGCCTGCCCGTAGAGGAGACCGACAACCACTTCTGGGCCCAGGCCACGCTGGACGCCCTGGTGGCTGCCCACGGAGCCCTGCGGACGGTCGCGGTCAGCCTCTGGAAGATAGGCGCCGACATCCGCCTGATGGGCATGGGACCGCGCGCCGGCATCGGCGAGCTGGCGCTGCCCGAGACCCAGCCCGGCTCGAGCATCATGCCGGGCAAGGTCAACCCGGTCATCATCGAGTCCCTGACGATGGCGGTGGCACGGGTGCTGGGCAACGACGCCACCGTCACGATCTGCGGCCAGTCGGGCAGCCTGCTGGAGCTGAACGTGATGATGCCGGTGGCGGCGGTGGCCGCCCTGGAGTCGGTGTCGCTGCTGGCCCGCTCGGCCGACAACTTCGCCACCCGCTGTGTGGAGGGGCTGCGGGCGACCGATCGGGGGCCGCTCCTGGTCGAGCAGGGACTGATGCTGGCCACCGCCCTGGCCCCGAAGCTCGGCTACGACGAGGCGGCCAAGATCGCCAAAGAGGCGCTGCGCTCGGGACAGACCATCCGCGAGCTCTGCCGCGCGCGCGGGATGTCGGACGCCGAGCTCGACGAGATCCTCGACCCGGGCAAGATGACGGAGCCTGGCCTAGGCGCCGGGCCTGGCGGCGGAGCCTAGCTCGGCGACGATCCGGGCCGCCACGTGGTCCCAGGTCCAGGACACGGCCAGCGCGCGGGCGCCGCTGGCCACATCCGGGCCCGACCCGCGCTCGCGGAGCCGCAGGACGGCGGCCGCCAGCGACTCCGGGTCTCCGGCCCGGTAGGCGGCTTTCAGCCCCTCCGGCACCAGCTCGTCTCCCTCGGTCCCGGCCGGCACCAGGACGGGCAGGCCGGAAGCCAGTGCGTCCCTCAGCTTGAGGGGCGAGAAGTAGCTCTCACCAGGCTCGTGGCTGACCAGGCCGGCCGAGAACCAGCCCATCAGTCCGGGAGCGTCGGCCACCGCCACCCGGCCGGGCAGGACCAGCCGCCCGGAACGGGCCGCGGCGGTCTGCAGCAGCCGCTCGCGCCCGGCGCCGCCGCCGTACATCACGACCCGCGCGCCCTCCGGCAGCAGTCCTGCGGCGGCCGCAACCGTGTCGAGGTCGTGCCAGGGCCGAAGGCCGCCGATGAAGCCGGCCACGAAGCCTTCCGCCCAGGCCGGCCGGACCGGGCAACGCAGCCCGGGCCGGAACCGGTCCACGTCCGCCCCGTTGGGCAGCACCTCTACCGGCGCCGAGGTCAGCTCGCGGTAGCGATCGGCGAGCGGGCGGGAGACGCAGAAGAGCACCCCGGCCTGGGCCACGGTCAGGTCGTGGACGGCCGTGAAGGCGTCCACCAGCTCGTGCTCGCGGTGGCGGACCTGCTCGCTGGGCAGGTGGGAGTTGACCTCCAGGGCGTGAGGGATGCCGTTCCGGCGGCAGAAGAAGGGTGCGGCGAAGCTCCAGAGGGAGAGGCGCTCGAGGACGGCGTCCAGGCGCTCCCGGCGGTGCTCCGCCTCCAGCGCCGCCTCCAGCGCGGGGTTCAGGAGGGCCGCCCAGAGCTCCCGCGCGAGTGTGGCCCGGCCGCCGTCGGTGAGCGCGACGCGGAGGCGGTCGGCGGCCTCGGAGGGCCGCAACCGGACCACGTGGTCCGCCCCGGGGACGGGGCCCTCGCCGAGGGCGAGGATCGCGGTCACCCGATGCCCGGCCCGCTGGAACGCCCGCAGGAGCGCCTCAAAATGCACCGAGCCGGGGCTGTCGGAGGGGACCGTTATGCCCCGGTCGGCGCAGATGTAGGCCAGGCGCACGCGACACTATAGGCATGTCCCTGGAGGCACCAAGGCCCACTGGGGATGGTGGCGACGACCCCCTGGCCTGGGTCACCATCCCAGCCCTGGCGGAGGTCCTCGGCCAGCATCCCGGCGGGGCCCTGCCGGCCACCTCCGCCCGTGCCCTCTACCGCCTGGTGCGCCGGATCCGCCCTTCGGCGGCCCTCGAGATCGGCCTCGGGCAGGGCGCTTCTACGCTGGCCGTGCTGCAGGCGCTGCAGGAGCTGGGGGGCGGCCGCCTGGTCTGCGTCGAGCAGAGGCGCAGCGCCCCCGGCCTCGCCCGGCTGCGCTCGAGTGGCCTCCTGAGCCAGATCGAGCTGCATCTGCAGCCCTCGCACCTGGCGCTGCCACGCCTGCTGCAGAAGGGGGTCAGGATCCAGTTCGCGTTTCTGGACGGGAGGCACCTCTTCGACTACCTGCTGGTCGACCTCTTCTACTGCGACCTGCTGCTGGACGTGGGCGGCGTCCTGGTCTGCGACGACGCCCGCTGGCCCGGCCTGGAGAAGGCGGTTCGCTTCTTCGAGTCCAACCGTGCCTACGAGCGCGTGGGGGGCCTGCCCCGCCGGCTCGCCGCCCTGCGCAAGCTGGGCGACGACCAGCGCGGCCGCCGCACCGGCCGGCTCCGCAACGACTTCGAGGGCACTGGCAAGACCTTCGTCGACTTCTGACCCTGAATACGGGTTGACGCGTTCTCTGTGAGCTAACATCGGGCTCCTGCTGAGCACCCGGGAGGGGATTTCTTGATCCAGAAGCTGTCGCCCTCGGCCGGCGCGCGATTGTCCGCCCTCACGGGCCGGTCCCGCCTGAAGCTGGGACCCTCTTTGACCGGCCTGCGCATCGCGCTGTACAGCCCCGACAGCTACGGCCTCGGCCACTTCCGCCGCAACCGGCGGATCGCGGAGGCCCTGGTCGCCGCCTTCCCCGAGGCGGGGGTGCTGCTGCTGACCGGCTGCCCGGCCGCAGATCGCTTCGCGCAGCCGCCGCGCACCGACATCGTCCGCCTGCCCGCGGCCGTCCGGCACCCCGACGGCTCGTACACGGCCCGGACCCTGGGGGTGGGCCCCGACCACCTGACGGTCCTCCGCTCCGCGCTGCTGAAGGCGGCGCTGAACAGCTTTGAGCCCCAGATCCTGATCGTGGACCACAACCCGGCCGGCAGGGCCGGCGAGCTGAAGGCCGCCCTGGGCGCCCTCAACCGCCACGGCCGGCCGGCGCTGGTCGCGCTCGGGCTGCGGGACATCCTGGACGACGCCGCCGAGGTCCGGCGCCGCTGGCTGCGGGACGGGGTCTACGAGCTCCTGCGCTGGGCCTACGACGAGGTTTGGATCTTCGGGCGGCGCGAGGTCTTCGACACGGTCGGGGAGTACGGGGTGCCGCCCAAGCTCGCCTCTCGCTTCCACTACCTGGGCTACGCGATCGGCCCCAAGGTCCGCCGCCGGCGGCCCGAGCGGCATGTCCCGGTCGTGGTCGCCAGCGGCGGCGGGGGCGAGGACGCCCGCCCGATGCTGGAGACGGTGATCCGCGCCCGGCGGCGCTCGAAGCGGCGCTTCCGGCTGATCGTGCTGGCAGGACCGCTGATGGGGACGCCGGATCGAAAGGCGCTGGAGGCAGAGGGCGAACTGGCGGGCCCCGACGTCTCCGTCCGTGGGTTCACCCAGAACCCGATCGCGCTGCTGCGCATGGCCGACTGCGTGGTGACCATGGGCGGCTACAACTCGCTCCTGGAGGCTCTCAGCCTGGGCATCCCCAACCTGGTCCTGCCGCGCGCCTGGCACCTGGAGCCCAGGGTCCGTGCGGAGCGGATGGAGGCCCAGGGCTGGACGAGCTGCCTGCCGGCGGACCAGGCCACGCCGGAGAACGTGCTCACGCGCCTCCTGGCGCTGCTCGAGGGCGAGCCGCAGAGCCGCGTCCCGGCCGAGTATCTGACCGGGCTGGTCAACCTGGTCGCCCGCTGCCAGGCGGTCGTCTCCGCCGCGCAGACGGGTCCGCTCCAGGCGGCTGAGTCGCCCTTAGCGTGAGCCCCCGCCTGGAGGCGGTCGGCGTCTCCGTCCGCCGGGGCGGCCGGCTGGCGGTCGAGGACGTCAGCTTCGCGCTCGAGCCCGGACAGTGCCTCGGGGTCGCGGGCCCCAACGCCTCCGGCAAATCCTCCCTGCTGGGCGCCCTGGCCGGCTCGCTGCCTCTGGCCTCAGGCCGGGTCAACTTCGACGGCCGGCCAGTCCGCTTCGGCTCGGTGCCCGCCCAGGTCGGCTTCGCGACCCAGGAGGTCGCCTTTTACGCGCACCTGACCGGGCGCGAAAACCTGAAGCTTTTCGGCGCCCTCTACGACCTCACTGGGCACGATCTCGACGTCCGCATCGAGGAGCTGCTCAACCGGCTGCACATGGCGCCCTGGGCCGACAAGCCGGCGCGGACCTATTCGGGTGGTCTCGCCCGGCGGCTGCACCTGGCGCTGGCCATGATCCACAACCCGACCCTGCTGCTGTTCGACGAGCCGACGGTCGGCCTCGACCCTCAATCTCGGCGCACACTCCTGCAGGCGCTGCAGGACGAGATGGAGCTGGGCACCTCGATCGTGATCACCAGCCAGATCCTGGGCGACCTGGAGATCGTGGCCACCCACGTGATGGTCGTCCGCGATGGGCGGGCGGCGGTCCTGGACTCGACCCGCTCGCTGATGGCCAGGCTCGGCACCGGGATGATCGTGATCGAGCTGGCCCAGGATCGGCAGGTCGACCTCGACCTCAAGGGCATACCGGACCTGACCAGCTGGACCCTCCGCGAAGGCGTGCTCAGGGCGCGGGTGACGCGGCCCCATGAAGCGCTGGCCCCGATCCTGGCCCGCCTGGACCGCTCAGGCATACTGGCGGCTCGGATCGAGGTGCTGCCGCCCACGCTGGACCAGGTTCTGACGGAGCTGCTGCCACGGTGAACGGGTTCACAGC
This sequence comes from Candidatus Acidiferrales bacterium, assembly GCA_035300005.1. Classification (GTDB taxonomy): domain Bacteria; phylum Chloroflexota; class Dormibacteria; order Dormibacterales; family Dormibacteraceae; genus DATGVT01. The sequence goes on along the minus strand of DATGVT010000090.1, from coordinate 244 downwards.
GAGCCTGCGGCGGACGGCCGAGATCGCCCGCCACGAGCTGGTGCGGGTGGTCAAGAGCCCACGGCTGCTGCTGGCCCTCTACGCCACGCCGGTGGTGCTGACGCTGGTCGCCGACCTCGCCTTCAACTGGCCGGGCACGCTTCCGGGCCGGCTCGCCGTGCAGGACCTGGACCAGTCCAGCCTGTCCACCACGATGGCCGGCCGGATGCTCAAGAGCCACTCGGTGGCGACCTTTCGGCTGGAT
>DATGVT010000089.1:0-11129 GCA_035300005.1 Candidatus Acidiferrales bacterium | reverse complement strand
CTCCGGGCCAGCGCCCGGCTCGCCGCCGGCAACCTCCTCTGGCTGGCCGAGCCGGATGAGGCCCGGCGGTTCGCTGGCAGCCTCCGGGCGCTGAACCCGAAGGCCCGGCTGGCGGTCTCCATGCGCGTCGACTTCGGCCAGCCCGGGGTGCTGGAGAAGGCGCGCGGGCTCGCCGAGGCGGGGGCGGACCGGCTGCTGCTGGTGTGCGCCGGGACCGCGGAGGCGGCGGTGCAGGACCTCGACCGGTTTGCCGAGGTGGTCCGGCCGGCGCTCGGTTAGGGTTCGGGACCGGTCGCCAGCGGCGCGTCGCGCCGGGACCAGTCGCTCCAGGAGCCCTCGTAGAGGCGGCCGCCCGGGAGCCCCGCCAGCTCCAGCGCCAGGACCAGGTGGCAGGCGTTGACCCCCGACCCGCACTGGGCGATCACCCGCCGGCCGTCATCCACCCCCAGCTCGGCGTAGTGGCGGCGCAGCGACCCGGGGTCCAGGAACCGGCCGCCGGCGTCCAGGTTGCCGCGCCAGAAGGCGCTCCTCGCGCCGGGGATGTGGCCGGCCCTGGGATCGACCGGCTCCTCCTCGCCCCGGTAGCGTTTGGGCAGGCGGGCATCCAGCACCAGGACGCCATCGGGCCGGTCCCTGACCGCCTCGAAGTCCGCCACCTCGCCCGGCCGGGGCCGGGCGGCGCTGAAGTCGCCCGGCGGCACCCGGTTGGTGCCCGGCTCCAGCTCGCCCGGCCAGACCCGGATGCCGCCGTCCAGGATCGCCTGGGCCCGGTGCCCGAAATGGCGGAGCAGCCACCACAGGCGCGCGGCCACCGAGCCGCCGACATCGTCGTAGCCGACCACCCGCGTCGAGCGTCCGACTCCGGCCCGGCGCATGGCGGCCGCGAACCGCCCGCGCTCCGGGAGCGGGTGCCGGCCGGGGCCGTCGCGCCGGCTGAGCTCCGACTCCAGGTCGACGAAGACCGCGCCCGGAATGTGGCCGCCCTCGTAGGCCGCGCGGCCGGAGCGGCCGTCCAGGTACCAGCGCAGGTCGACCACCCGCAGGTCGGGGTCGTGGAGATGGTCGTTCAGCCACTCGGGGCTGACCAGGGGGCCGAACTCGGGCACCCGATAACCTTAGCCAGCGTGCGGAGGGGGAGGCTCACGGTGATCAGCGGGCCGATGTTCTCCAACAAGAGCGGGGAGTTGCTGCGCCTGGCCACCGTCCACCGGATCGCCGGCCGCCAGGTGGCGCTCTTCAAGCACGCGCTCGACGACCGCTACGAGGGAGCTGCCCGGATCAGCACCCACGGCGGGCAGTCGATGGACGCGGAGCCCGTCTCCACCTCGGCACAGATCCGCCTGCTGGCCGCGGGCCAGGAGGTGGTCGCCGTGGACGAGGCCCAGTTCTTCGACCTCGGCCTGGCCGAGGTGGCGGCCGAGCTGGTGGACGAGGGGCTGACCGTGATCGTGGCTGGGCTCGACCGCGACTTCCGGGGCGAGGCGTTCGGCCCCATGCCCGGCCTGATGGCCCACGCGGACGAGGTCATGAAGCTGCGCGCGGTCTGCATGAGGTGCCGCTCGCTGGAGGGGACGATGACGCAGCGGCTGATCGACGGCCGTCCGGCCTCCCGCTCCAGTCCAACCATCTTGATCGGCGCCGCCGAGGCCTACGAGGCGCGCTGCCGCGACTGCCATGAGGTGGCCGACTAAACGGCGTGGGGCCTGGGGAGAGGATAGGTGGGCCGCCGGCTGCCAGGAAAGGCGGCTCAGCTGCCTTTACCGCACGCCGAGCTCAGCGAAGGAGGGAGGGTCCGTGGGGGGAACCATGGGGGTTCCCCCCGCGCTGATATCTCACTACTCGTACGTCGTGACAGAAATGCACCGCACGTGGATTGAGCGCGTGCACCCGCTGCAGAGACCGCCTCCAGGACTCACGGTCGGCCGCCTGCCCGGGCGGCAGGTCTTCGCGGCCAGGGTCGCGGTAGAGCGCGCTGGTGTAGGCCGCGTCGCCGATCATCACCTCCTCCCCGCTCCCCGTCCCCACCAGCACCGACTGGTGGCCCGCGGTGTGCCCGGGCGTGGCCAGCGCGCGCACGCCTTCGGCGATCTCGGCGTCACCGTCCAGCAGCTCGAAGCGCGCGCCCGCGAAGTCGAACCAGTCGCTCAGCGCCCTGGCTTGGACCCGCGCCCGCTCCAGCTCGGTTCGCTGCACGTAGAAGGGCGCGTGCTTGAAGACCGCGTTCTGCCCGCAGTGGTCGAAGTGCAGGTGCGTGTTGACGACGATCTTCACGTCGGCCGGGCTGAGGTCGTGCTCGCCCAGCGCGTCGGCGACCGAGCGGTTGACCACGCGCCAGTCGGTCAGCCACTGTTGCGGCCCGCCGACCCCGGTGTCGATCAGGATCGCGCCCGACCGGGGGTGCAGCACGACGAAACCGTGCACCGGCCAGTCGCGGGTGTCGCCGGCGCCCCGCAGGCTGGCCAGGTGCAGCCGCAGGATCTTCAGCTCAGATGACAAAGGGCGAGATCGCGAACAGCGTGAAGAGCGCGGCCAGGTAGGCGATCGAGTACGTGAAGAGGCGCCGCGTCCAGCGGCGGCCGCTGAGGTCGAGGACGGCGACCCCCACCAAAGCCACTCCCAGCACCACGGCGCCCGCCAGGTAGACGCTGCCGGCGGCGCCGGTTAGATAGGGCACCAGGCTGACCAGGAAGACCAGCACCGTGTAGGCGACGCTCTGGCGCTTGGCCGAGCGGTCGCCGGCCACCACCGGCAGCATGGGCACGCCGGCCCGCGCGTAGTCGGTCTTGATCAGCTGAGCCAGCGCCCAGAAGTGCGGCGGCGTCCAGAAGAAGATGACCAGGAACAGGGAGACGGCGGTCAGATCCACCCGTCCGGTGACCGCGGCCCAGCCGACCAGCGGCGGCATCGCTCCCGCGGCGCCCCCGATGACGATGTTCTGCGGCGTCGCGCGCTTGAGCCAGAGCGTGTAGACGAACACGTAGATCAGCGTGCCGGCCAGCGCCAGCAGGGCCGCCGCCAGGTTGGCGCCGGCCCAGAGGACTGCGAAGGCGAGCACGTTGAGCACGACGCCGAGCACGAGAGCGTGCCGGGCCGGGATTCGCCCATCGGGTACCGGACGCAGACGCGTGCGGCTCATGGCGGCGTCGATGTCGCGGTCGAACCAGCAGTTGATGGCGTGGGCGCCGCCGGCCGCGAGGCTGCCGCCCAGGATCACGGCCAGCACCAGCAGCGGAGGCGGCAGGCCATGCGCCGCGGGCAGCATGACGCCCACCGCCGTCGCGACCAGCAGCACGACGATCCGGAGCTTGAGCAGGCTGACGTAGTCCCGGGCCAGGCCGAGCAGGCTGCGCTGGGCGGCAATCTCGGCGGTGCTCACGCGCGCACCTCCTTGAGCTCGACCAGCCGCCGGGGCTGCGCCGCCGGCACGCCCCCGGCCAGCGCCCAGCAGGCCACCAGACCCGACCAGACCGCCGTCGCCAGCGCCACGTGCAGGCCGTTGAACAGGGCGGTGCCGGTCAGGGCCGAGCCGGCGCCCACCACCACCTGGGCCAGGAAGGCGAGCAGCGTGAGCACGGCCGCGGTCCGCCGGCCGCCGTTCGCGTGGAGCGCCTGCTCCGCCAGCACCGCCACCACCACCAGCCCGACCAGGCCGGTCCCCAGCCGGTGCAGCATCACGAACGCCGCGGCTCCGCTGAAGTCGGCGGCGCCCCCGCCGCCGCAGAGGGGCCAGGACCGGCAGAGATGGTCGGCGCCGCTGGCGACCACGCTGGAGCCGGTCAGGATGAGCAGGAAGGTGAGGGCGGCGGCAGCCGCCAGCCGGCGCCGGCCGGGGTGGGAGCCGGGCGCCGACGAGGGGCTGGCGGCCACGGCGGTGGCGACCAGCAACCCCAGGATCACCAGAGCCAGCGCCATGTGCAGGACGACCAGCCAGGAGGCCAGGTCCCTCAGGACCACCACCCCGCCGAGCACGCCCTCCAGCACCACGGCCAGCACCGCGCCGCTGGCCAGCCAGGCCACCAGCGGGCGCGAGCGGCCGTACCAGGCCCAGGCCATGGCCACCGTCGCGACGATCGCCAGTCCGGTCAGGCTGCCGACCAGGCGGTGCGAATACTCGACCAGCGCGTGAGTCTCGAACGGCGGCAGGAGCCGGCCCTGGCAGAGGGGCCAGTCGGGGCAGCCCAGCCCAGAGCCGGAGACGCGGACGGCGCCACCCAGCGAGATCTGCAGGAAAGCCAGGATCGCCGCCGCCCAGGCCAGGCGCGAAAAGACCGCGGCGTGGGTCACGGGGTCAGTCTAGCCACTGGCTGTCAGCCGCCGGTCAGGCTGGCCACGTGGGCGCTCAGGACGCGGTCGTCCAAGGCGCCCTGCTGCCTTCCCTCCAGGCTGCCGTCGGCGCGCAGGAAGAAGGTCGTGGGCAGGGCGAGCACCCCGTAGAGGGCGGTCACCCGGCCGCCGGAGTCGGCCACCGAGGGGGCTCGCACGCCCAGCCGGCGGAGGGTGGCGCGGGCAGCGCCGCCGTCGTCGCGGACGTCGACCAGGAGCAGCCGCACGCCGGCGCGCTGGGTGCCTGCCTCCAGGAGCGGCAGCTCGGTCCGGCAGGGCGGGCAGTAGGTGGCCCAGAAGTTGATGACCAGGGGACTGCCGGCGAAGTCGGCCAGGCTGACCGGCTGGCCGTCCAGCGTCCGGCCGTCGAACGCCGGCATCGGCCCGCCCTCTGCGGCCGGCGGCGGCCGGTTGCCGGCGATCGTGCGCAGCGCGTCGAGCACCTGCGGAGCCCCCCAGCCCTCGCCCCTGCGCAGCTGCGCCTGGCCGGCCGCGCTGAGCTCGCCCTGGAGCGGCGCCGGCAGGCTGCCGCCAACCTCGGGCACCCCCCGATAGACGAGCCGGACGTAGCCGTGGCGGTCGACCAGGACCAGGGTGGAGACGTGCACGTCCTGGTCTGCGAGCACCATCCCAAAGGGCCGCCAGAACTCCGCCAGCGCCTCCGCCGAGCCGGTGGCGAGGGTCCAGCCGGCACCCACCCGGCGCGCGTACTCGCGCAGCGCCTCCGGGGTGTCATGGGCGTCGTTGGTCACCTCGGCCAGGATCACGCCCGCCGGCAGGCGGCGGCTGAGCTGCAGGAAGAGCCCGGTGTAGATCGGGCAGGTCTCGCGGCAGCTGGTGTGGAAGGCGGCGACCACCAGCTCGTGGCCGGCGGCGCTCTCGCTGGTGAACGGACGGCCGTGCTGGTCGACCAGCGCAAAGGGCGCCATCGGCGTCTTCTGCCCGCCCAGCTCGGAGAGGCCCAGGTTGACCTCGTCGTTGCCGGCGTAGACCCCGGTCGCTGACAGGCGCCCGCCGTCGATCCCGAGCAGCACCGGCTCCACCAGCCCGGAGCCGACCTGGATCGCGGCCGGCACCTCGTCGCCGCCCAGGCGGAGCCGGTCGTAGGCGCCCGCCGGCAGCGCCGCCTGGACGGCCTTTCGCGTCTGGGGCGCGACCGGGACCTGACCCGTCAGAGCGCCCAACGGCACCCAGCCCCCGCGGCCGTGGACGGCCAGCGGCCGGGCGTCCAGCGCTTCCGGCGCCCGGGCGGAGAGCAGGACCAGGAGCGTGCCCGGCTGAGACCGGAGAAGCGGCGGGACGACCAGCACCAGCGCCGCCAGCGCGGCCACCCCGAAGGCCACCAGCTGAAGGACCCTGACCCGAGAGATCGGCTACTCCTCGCGGCCCGCCCGCAGCAGCAGAAGGCCCGCGAAGAAGGCCACCAGCACCACGCCCGGCGACCAGCCCAGCAGCGGCCCGGTGGGGTCGTAGGGCGAGAGGTCGAACCAGACGGCCAGTGCGGAGAAGGCCAGGAAGGCGCCGCCCAGCACCACCACCCGAACCCAGCCGTAGCGCTGCATCAGGAGCCGGAAGGTCAGGAAGCGGGCGCGGCGGCGGCGGTGCTCCGCAGCCGGCGCCTGGGCGGGCAGGCCGGCCACGATCCGCCGGCGCCCGATCCGGACGCGCTCCGCGTGAGGATGGACGATCGGCGCGTGCGCGACCTCGCGGTCAACCGGGGGCGGCTCCTCCAGCGGCTGCCAGAGCGGGAGCCGGCGGTAGGTCATGTAGGCGACGTAGCTCACCAGACCAAGCCCGAGCCAGCCCAGGAAGATCAGGGTCGAGTTCTCGATGTTGCTGGCCATCAGCTGGGTGAACACAGAGCCGATGGCGAGCGCGCCGAGGACCGACAGCACGGGAATGCTGGCGCGGCCGAAGGGAATGTTTAGCGGCATCTGGTACGGGCGGTAGAGCTCCGGTTCCACGAAGCGGAGGCGCATGACGGCGAGGTGGGCCGTCGCGAAGGCCAGGGTGGCGGCCAGGGAGTAGACCGCCGCCATCAGGCTGATCCTCGCCGGCAGGATCAGGACGGCGGCCGCGATACCGAACACGATGATCGAGACGAAGGGAGTCTTGAAGCGGGGATGGAGGCGGCTGAAGACGCGTGGGAAGAGGTCATTAGCGGCCAGCGAGTAGCTCAGCCTGGAGATTCCGATCAGGCCGGCGTTGGTGGCGATGACCATGATCGTGAAGGCGAGGATGCCGACCCAGACCGCCGACCAGTAAGCCAGCAGCGGGACCGGGAACGCGCTCACGATGCCGGCGACAGGATCGTTGACGTAGGTGGTGGCGAGTTCGGTCGTGCAGCCGTGGAGGGGGCAGGTCACCGGGAACACGCTCATCCCGATGGTGGGCAGGAAGGCGGACACGAAGAGCACTGCGGCGATCACCCCGAAGGTCGCCCGCGGCACCGACCGGCCAGGGTTCCTGGCTTCCTCGGCCATGTTGGAGATCGTCTCGATCCCGGTGTAGGAAACCATCGCGATGGAGATGCTGGCCAGGAAATGATCCCAGGTGGGCGCCACCCCCCAGTGAATGTTGTGGATCACCACCTGCCAGTTCAGCAGCAGCCAGATGCCCAGGATCACCAGCACGAACTGGGTCACCAGGTCCAGCAGCGCCAGCCCCAGGTTGATGGCGCTGGACTCCTGGATGCCGATGACGTTGACGAGGATCAGCGCGCCGGTCAGCGCCACGGCGGCCAGAGCGTGGTAGGTGTCGTTCGAGTGCAGCTCGCTGAAGAAGGGCACGTACTGCCCGAAGACGCCCAGATAAGAGATCGCCGTATAGGCCGAGATGGACACGGTCGCGGTGTAGTTCAGCAGCTGAACCCAGCCGACCGCGAAGCCGATCGACTCGTTGAAGGCGCGGCGGGCGAAGCTCGAGCTGCCGCCCGCGTGGGGGATCGCGGCCGTTCCCTCCGCGTAGTTGAGCGCGGTGGTCACGAAGATGCCGCCGGCCAGGATCAGCGCCAGCGGCGTTAGGCCGAGCGCGAAGGCCGCGGTGACGCCGAGCGCGTAGTAGATCGAGGAGCCGACGTTCCCGTAGCAGGCGGCGAACAGCGCGGGCGCGCCCAGCGTGCGCGGCAGCTTGGGAGGGCGGCCGATGACGACCCGAACGTCACCCGGCCGGTGGCCCCGGCGGGGGATGAAACCGCTCTGGCTCAAGCTCTGGCCGGGGGCGGGTAGCGCGCGGCCACCCGGTCGACGAACGCCGCGCAGAGGTCGGCGAACGCCGCGCCCTGCACCTGGACCACGTTCTCCGCGTTCTCCTCTCCGCTGTGCGACAGGTTGTAGCTGCCGACGTACGTGAAGTCGTCGGCGACCAGCAGCTTGGCGTGCATGAAATCGTGCACGGAACCCTTCTGGTAGGGGGTCGAGGTCTTGCCGCCGAAGTGCCCGGAGCCGGCGATGGCGCGAAAGGCATCCAATTTCCAGGCGGTGCCGGGATCCCGGCCCCACTGGAACTGGACCTCCCCCATCTGGGTGGCATCGTACACGCCGGCCACGTTCAGGCCCGGCCGCTGCACCGCCTCTGCCAGCGTGCCCAGCACGGGCCCCGCCGTGATCACCGGCGAGCACAGCCGCAGCCGGTTGCGGGCGGAGCCGATCGAGCGGGCGAGCTCGTGCACCAGCCTCTGGCCGCGGCCGGGCGTGAAGAACGGGCGGATGCGGTAGCCGCCTGGGAGCGACATCCAGGGCGACGTGAAGTGGCCGGAGGACGCCACCGACCGGGTCGTCCAGAGCTCTTCGAAGTCGTGCTGGTAGGCGCCTGCCAGCTCCGGCGAGTCGAAGCGGACGATCACGTTCTCCTCGCGGGTCCAGGAGTCGTTGGTCCAGTTGGTGGACCCGGTCAGGACCGCGGCGGCCGGGCTGCCGGAGTCGCGGATGACGTACTTGTGGTGCATCAGGTCGGGCACCCCGTTGATCGCCCGCCGGCGCACCTTCATCCGCTTCACCAGATCCCAGTCCACCGCCGGGGGCGGGGGTACGGCCACCGGTTTGGCGTGGTCCACGTTGAAGATGAGGCGGACCTGCACCCCGCGGTCGGCGGCGCCGTTGATGGCGGCCAGCACCGTCTCCTCGGCCTGTCCCGCCAGCCGCATGTCGTAGAGCGCCAGGGCGAGGTTGTGCTCGGCACCGGCCAGGAACTCGGCGACCAGGGCCGCGATCGAGTCCGCCGTCTGGGCGCCGTCCATCAGGAAGACCGCCTTCAGCGGCGCGGCTCCGGCTATTGGGCGTCCGCCTTGTGGGGCGCGGGCTCGGCCTCGGGCATGGCGCTGACCGCGATCTCAGCCGCCTCCTCGGGGTCGTCGGTGATGGTGAACAGATTCATGTCCTCCGGGGAGATGGCGCCCGAGGCCAGCGGATGCTCGAGCAGCCAGCGCACGAGGCCGTTCCAGTAGGAGCGGTCGAAGAGCACGACGGGGAAGTGCTCGATCTTGCCGGTCTGGGCGAGAGTCAGCGACTCGAAAAGCTCGTCCAGGGTCCCGAAGCCGCCCGGGAAGATGACGAAGCCACGGGCGTATTTGACGAACATCATCTTGCGCACGAAGAAGTACCGGAACTCGATCCCGAGGTCGACGTAGTCGTTGAGCTGCTGCTCGTGCGGAAGCTCGATGTTGCAGCCCACCGAGAGGCCGCCCGCCTCCTTGCAGCCGCGGTTGACCGCCTCCATGATGCCCGGCCCGCCGCCGGTGATGACGGCGAAGCCGCGGCGGGCGATGGCGGCTCCCAGCTGGCGTCCCGACTCGTAGAGGGGATGGTCGGTGGGCATCCTGGCGGAGCCGAAGACGGTAACGGCGGGGCCCACCTCGGCCAGGGCGTCGAATCCCTCCACGAACTCGGAGACTATGCGCAGCACGCGCCAGGGGTCGGCGTGGTGCTCCAGCTCCTCGAAGGTGTCCCGCTCGAGGACGACCCGGTCGGCGGGTGGCTTTTCCCGAGGGACGATCAGCCGCCCCGCCCGGCGGCGCTCGGCCATAGGAGAAGGCTATCTCGCCGGAGGGGCCGGCAGCTTCACCCGGCGGCGCCGGCGGTCGCCGTCGCCTGCGGGAGTAGGCTCCGGGGCCGGCTCCGGGGCCGCCCCGGCCAGCGCTGGCTCCGGCTCCGGCTCCGGCTCCGGCTCCGGCTCGGGCGCCGGGGCCTCCGGCTCCTCGGGCGACTCCGGCGCCAGTTCGGCCAGGCTCGGCTCTTCAAGAGCCGCGGCCTCGGCCTCCAGCGGCGCCTCAGCCGCCGGAGGCAGGGCCCTCGGCCCGTCCTCGGGCACCTCGCGCACACGGTCCAGCATCACGTTCAGGCCGCGCACCTCCTTCTCCAGCTCGTGCACGCGGCGGCGGTGCCGCATGTGCTGGGCGTAGTGGTGGAAGCGCGCCGGCCACGCGTAGAGGTAGCCGAGCAGGATGCCGGCCGCCAGCGGGACCAGGACCAGCCACCAGATCACGACCCCGTCGGAGTGGAGGTTGAGGCCGCCGCCGGGCAGGGTCCAGTCGATGTTGACGCGGTCGGTGTTGCTGTAGGCGAAGACGAACATCGCCCCCACCAGGAGGCCGCCGACGATGAAGGCGCCGGTGCGCAGCGTGCGATGCCAGAGAGTTCCCATTTGAGCGCGGAAAGGTTACCCCGTTGGCCGTGCGGGCGCCATCCGAGGCAGGCTGCTGGAAAAAGGGGGTTCCCGCCTGGTCGGCGGCATCGGCCCTCCGGCGCCCTGGCAGCCATCTCGGCGCGCCAGGATCGCCAGATCATCCGATGCCCCTTTTTCAGCACCCTGCTAAGCGCTAACCTCACCGGAGCAGATTCGAGCTCGGGGGGAGAGGGAAACGGATCACCGGATCCTGGCGCTGGCCGGCATCGTCTGGCTGCTCGCCGCCTGCGGCCGGCCAGGGCCGCCGGCGGCCGCGGGGTCGCCGAGCCCGGCTCCCTCCGCCATCACCTCGCCCTCGGCTGCGGCTTCCGCCAGCCCGGTCCCGGCCAGCCCTTCCCCGTCCCCGGTGCCGGCTCGCTTCAACCTCCCGGCCACCAACATCCGCCCGGCGCCAGGCAGCGAGCCTCAGATCAGCTGCAGCGGTCCGATCGGCGAGCGGGACCCGGTGGCGGTGGTGCAGGTTCACTCGGGCAGCTGGGTGCTGCGCGACTACGCCGACGTCTCGCATCCCCAGACACCCTGCGTCTTCACCCGCGCTTATGTCCTGCAGGTCGCCGACGCCCGCCACGTCGTGGTGGCCGTGGGCGCGAACCTCTTCGCGGGGGTCGACCTGCCCGAGGTCGCCTACCACTGGTTCCAGCTTCCGGACCAGGTCCCGAGCTTCGTGGGGGTGGCCTCGAGCCTCGACGAGGTCGCCTGGCTGAGCGCCGACCTCTCGGCGGGGGTCGATCGGCTCCACCTGACCACCGCCGCCGGCGACCGCGTGGTGGGCGTTCCGCTGCCCAATCCCCATGGCGGCCGCTGCGGGAGCCCGGAGGACTCCAAGCCGGTCGGGTACACGCGCTCTGGGAAGTTGCTCGCCGTTCTCGATCAGCCAGTGCCGTCGCTGAACTCGCTGCTGGTGGTCGAAGGCGACCAGACCCTGTTCCGCCTGGTGCCGAACGGCACCTGGCCTCCAGGCAACTATCCGGCGTTCGCCCTCTTGTCCCCCACCACCGAGGCCCTCTACTACCGCCAGGGCGACAACGTGTTCAGGTGGACGCGTGGCCAGGGTGGGGTGACTTTTCTGAGCGGGGTCGTCTGGTCTTACCCCTCGATCTCCCCCGACGGACGCCACCTCGCTT
>DATGVT010000088.1:0-8227 GCA_035300005.1 Candidatus Acidiferrales bacterium | reverse complement strand
ACCGTCGTGGTCATCCAGGGTCCCCGCTTTTCAACCCGCGCCGAGAGCCGCTGGTTCAGCTCGCAGGGCTGGGCGGTGGTCAACATGACCCAGTACCCGGAGGTGATCCTGGCCCGCGAGCTCCAGCTCTGCTACGTCAACGTCTCGCTGATCACGGACTACGACGTCGGGCTCGAAGGCCAGCCCGGCGTCCAGCCGGTGACGGTGGCGGAGGTCGAGCGGTTCTTCGCGCAGAACAACGAGCGGGTTCGCGGCCTGATCCTGGCCCTGGTGCCACGCATCCCGGCCGAGCGGACCTGCCCCTGTGCGACCGCGATGCAGGGTGCGTTCATTGGCGGCTAGCACGTTCGTCCTGGTCCACTCACCGATCGTGGGCTCGGACCTCTGGCGGCCGGTTGCGGCCGTGCTGCGGCGGCGGGGCCACCCGGTCGCGGTGGCGGAGCTCGGCGACGAGGGCAGCGGCCCCTACTGGGAGCGGCACGCTCGTTCGGCCGCGGCCTGGGTGCCCCGCGGATCGGTGCTGGTCGGCCACAGCGGCGCCGGACCACTGCTGCCGGCGATCGCGAAGGCCGCCGGCGGAGCCGCCGGCTACATCTTCGTCGACGCCGGCCTGCCGCTGGGAGGCGGGACCCGGCTCAGCACGCTGCCGCCGGAGCTGAGGGAGCCGATCCTGGCCGGACGCTCCTTTCCCGAGTGGGATGAAGAGACTCTCGCAGCCGTGGTGCCGGACCCGGTGGCCCGCCGGAAGCTGGTCGGCGGCCTGACGCCCCGCGGCCTGGACTTCTTCAACGAGCCGATTCCGGCTGTCGACGGCTGGCCAGACGCCCCCTGCGGCTACCTGCTCTGGAGCCCGCCGTACCAGGAGCCGGCCGCCCAGGCGAGGAGCCTCGGCTGGCCGGTCCGGGAATGCCCGGCGGGCCACTTCCACATGCTGGTCGACCCGGTGGCCGTGGCCGGCCAGCTGCTGGAGCTGGCCTCGAGCCTGTGAGCACGCTGGTGCTGGCCCTCGACCAGGGCACCACGGGTTCCACCGCGGTCGCGGTCGGCGCCGACGGCTCGGTGCGGGGCAAGGGCTACCGCGAGATCACCCAGCACTTCCCGCAGCCGGGCTGGGTGGAGCACGACCCGGAGGAGATCTGGAGCAGCGTCCAGGAGGCTGCCGGCGCCGCGCTCAAAGGGGCCGGCGCCCAGACCACGGACGTGGCCGCGGTCGGCATCACCAACCAGCGGGAGACCCTCGTCCTCTGGGACCCGAAGACCCTGAAGCCGCTCCACCCTGCCATCGTCTGGCAGGACCGCCGCACCGCTGCCGCCTGCGACCGTCTCCGCGAAGCCGGCCACGAGCCTCGCGTCCGCGAGCTGACCGGGCTGGTCCTCGACCCCTACTTCACCGCCACCAAGCTGGCCTGGGCCCAGGATCACGTCCCCGGCGTCCGCGCCGCTTCGGCGGGGACCGTCGACAGCTGGCTGATCGCCCGGCTCTCGGGCGGTGCGCACGTCACCGACGCCTCCAACGCCTCCCGGACGCTGCTCTTCGACATCCGGCGCGGCACCTGGAGCGAAGAGCTGGCCGGGGTCTTCGGAGTCGACCTGAAGGTGCTGCCCGAGGTGCGCCCGTCCAGCGGCGAGCTGGCTCGCACCCGGCCGGAGCTGTTCCTGGGGCTGGACGCCCCCATCGCCGGCGTGGCCGGTGACCAGCAGGCAGCCCTCTTCGGCCAGGCCTGCCTGCAGCCGGGCGCGGCCAAGAACACCTATGGCACCGGATCCTTCCTCCTGATGCAGACCGGCGGCGAGCGGGTCGCCTCCCGGAGCGGCCTGCTGACCACCGTCGCCTGGCTCCGCTCGGGCCGGATGGACTACGCGCTGGAGGGCGCGATCTTCATCACCGGCGCGGCCCTGCAGTGGCTGCGGGACGGGCTGGGCATCATCGCCTCCGCAGCCGAGGCGGGTCCGCTGGCAGCCTCCGTCCCCGACGCCGGCGGCGTCTACCTGGTGCCGGCCTTCGTGGGCCTGGGGGCGCCGCACTGGGACCCCTACGCCAGGGGCGCCATCCTGGGGCTGACCCGCGGATCGGGGCGGGCCCACCTGGTGCGGGCCGCGGTGGAGGCGATGGCCTTCCAGACCCGCGACGTGGCGGAGGCCATGGCCGAGGACGCCGGCCGCCCGCTCAGCGAGCTGCGGGTGGATGGCGGCGCGGCGGTCATGGACGTCCTCTGCCAGTTCCAGGCCGACCTGCTGGGAATCCCGGTGCGCCGGCCCCGCCTGACCGAGACGACCGCCCTCGGCGCGGCCTATCTAGCCGGCCTGGGAGCCGGCGTGTGGGGTGGCGACGACGAGTTGGAGCGGCTGTGGCAGCTGGACCGCGAGTTCGAGCCGGGCGTGTCCCGCGACCAGGCCGACCTCCTCCAGTCGGGCTGGCGCCGCGCAGTGGAGCGGAGCCGAGGCTGGGCCCGACCCGATAATCAGTAGGCGCTCTTGAAACACAGGATCCTGTACGCCGACCAGCTCTGGCGCCAGCAGCGCTTCTTCATCCTGCTGCTGATGGGCCTGGGGGTCGCGATGACGATCGTGGTCTACGTCCAGTTCCGGAGGTTCGACAGCAACACGTGGATCTGGCTGCTCTACGTGCCCAGCGCGCTGCTGCTGGCCGGCGGCTTCCAGTACTACCGCTGGCGGAGCTACGTCGAGCCGCGGGACGACGGGCTCAAGGTCTCCAACCTGCTCTCCACCGTCGTCATCGACTACGAGCAGATCCGGGGCGTCCGGGTGCAGCCCCTGAAGGTGGCGTTCCAGGATCGCCGGAAACGGATGATCGCGCCCATGATGAAGCCACTCCTGGAGTCGCCCGCGCTGTTCGTGCGGCTGCGCGGGGACGAGACCGAGCTGGCGGCGATCCGCCGCCGGCTGGGCACGCGGCTCGTGTTCGACGGCACCCTGGCCCTGCCGGTCAAAGACCCGGACGCGGCGGCCTGGGAGGTGAGCTCGCGGCTGCCCGAGCACGTCGGGCAGAACATGGGCGGAGGCAGGCGCCGGAAGAGGCGCCGTTGACGAGCGCCGAGCCCGCGCCTCCCGCGCGCCTGCAGCGCGTGGACCTGCTGCTGCTGGCGGGCTTGACCGTCGTCGCCTTCGTCCTCCGCTACTTCAGCCCGCTGATGCCCGACCTCTTCGTGCGGCCGCTGAGCGGCCCGCCGGTGAGCAACTGCGTGCGCAGCACCCCGATCGATCCCCAGGGCACCCCGGGCACGCTCTGCGGCCTCGCCTATCCATTCAACAAGGGCTACCCGCAGCCGGACGGCAGCCTGTCACCGTCCGACGGCCAGGTCTTCGACGAGATCTACTTCCCCGTCTTCGCCCACGACGACCTGAAGGGGATCGCCTACTTCGACCCCGAGCCCCCGCTGGCCAAGCTGATCATCGCGGCCGGGGAGTGGGGATGGGGAGCCTGGAGGGTCGTCTTCCAGGGCGCCTGCCCGGCCGTCGGAAAGTGCGACATCGCGGACCTGGGCTTCAACCCCTTCGGCTGGCGGATCGCCGCCTGCCTCTTCGGCACCCTCTGCGTCCCGCTCATGTACCTGCTGGCCTGGCGGCTGCGGCCCGACCGCTTCTTTGCCTTCGCCGCCGCCTTCCTGGCCAACCTCGACGGCATGTTCTTCGTCCAGTCGCGGATCGGCATGATCGACATCTTCCCGATCTTCTTCATCCTGCTCGCGTACTTCCTGTTCCTCGTCCACTGGCAGAGCCGGACGCCGCGGGAGTCGCTCCTGACGCTGTTCGCGCTGGGCCTGGTGCTGGGGATCGCGATCGCCTCCAAGTGGATCGCGCTGGCGGCCTGGGCCAGCATGCTCTTCTTCCTCGGCATGCGGTTCCTCCGGCGCCACCTCGACCTGTCGGTGGGCGACTGGTCCTGGGGTCGCGGGGAGGGCCCGGGGCTGCCCGGCGGGGCTCCGCTGCGGCCCTACCTGGTGGTGGCGCTGGCCGCCTTCGTCGACATTCCGGTGCTGATCTACGTCGCCAGCTGGATTCCCTTCTTCACCCGCGGCCAGTTCCACGCGCACTGGGAGCTGCTCTTCAGCCAGCCCGGCCGCGTGCTGGGCGACATCGGCCAGTACAACGCCGATGCCTACACCTATCACGCCAACCTGACGGAGACTCATCCGTACGGGTCGCCCTGGTTCTCCTGGCCCTTCCTCTGGAGGCCGGTCCTCTACTACGCCGAGTACACCGGGCTCGGCTTCGACGCCTTCACCGGCCGCCCGCTGGTGGCGCTGATGAACGACCTCGGCAACCCCTGGATCTGGTGGACGAGCCTGCCCGCCTTGCTGCTGATGCCCTACTACGTCTTCAAGGAGCGCAGCTTCCCGGCCGCCCTGATCAGCGTCGGCTTCATCAGCCAGTACCTGCCCTGGGCCCGCATCACGCGCGTCATCTTCCTGTACCACATGTTCGGCGGGCTCTTCTTCATGATCCTTGCCCTGGCCTTCGTGCTGGCGCGGCTCGCCCGGAGCGACGCCGAAGTGCGTATCGGCGGCCTCCAGCTGGGGCTGAGCGGCCGGCAGCTGGCCTGGTCGCACCTGGTCGTGACCACCTGCTTCTTCGCCTTCTTCTACCCGCTCTGGACGGCGCTGCCGCTCTCCGACCAGGCCTACTTCGGCAGTCCGCCGGGGCTAATCCCGGGCAAGTTCTGGTTCCCCAGCTGGCTGTAGCAGTCCTGCTCGCTGGCGTGGTGGTGGCCGGCTTCGGCATCACCTACCTGTCGGGCCTTCCCCTGACGCTGGAGGAGCGGATCGCGTTCGGAACCGTGGTCGGGGCCCTGGCCTCGACCCTGGCGGGGTTCCTGCTCTCGCTGGCGGTGGGTCTGAGCGTCCTGACCGTGCTGGCCGGCCTGGGGCTGGCGCTGGCGGTGGGCGCCTTCGGAGCCTGGCGGTCGGTGCCGCTGCTGGCGGCGGACTGGGGAGGCGCCCGGGCGCGCTGGCGATCCCCGCTGGGAGCAGCGGGCCATCCCTGGCCGCTGCTGGTGCTGCTGGCCGTCTGCTGGGCCTGGACGATCCACTTCCTGGCCCAGGCCTACGTCTACAAGCCGGCCGGCCTCTACGCCGGCTACGTCAACATCTGGGGCGACTGGGCCGCGCACCTCACCTACGCCGGTTCCTTCGCCTACGGCCGCAACCTCCCGCCCGAGTTCCCGGTCGATCCCGGCAACCACCTCGGCTACCCCTTCATGGTCGACTTCCTGGCCGCCGAGCTGGTCTCCCTGGGCAGCCGCCTGACCTCGGCGCTGCCGCTCTCCAGCGGGCTGCTCGCCCTGGTTTTCCCCGCGGTTTTCTACCTGGCCGGGGTGCGCTTCCTGGCCGGGCGGGCGGCGGCATTCGTGGGCGTCTTCGTCTTCCTGCTCGCCGGCGGCCTCGGCTTCACCTTCCTGGCCGGCGACCTCGACCGCGTCGGCCTGGCCGCGCTGCAGCATCTGCCCCGCGAGTACACGCTCGACCGCGACCACAACTACCAGTGGCTGAACCCGGTCCTCGCCTACCTGGTGCCCCAGCGCTCGACGCTGTTCGGGTTCAGCCTGGTCCTGATCACGACCGTCCTGCTCTGGCTGGCCCTCGCCCAGCCGGGCTGGCGGCCGTTCTGGTTCGCCGGCGTGCTGGCCGGCCTCACGCCGCTCTTCCACGTCCATGCCTACGGGACGGCGGTCGCGCTGGCCGCCTTCTGGGCGGCCATGCACCCGCGCCGGCACTGGGTCGCCTACTTCGGTCCGGCGCTGGTCCTCGGCCTGCCGGCGCTCTTCTGGATGTGGCCGCCGGCCGCCGGGAGCGTCAGATGGCTGGCGTTCTGGCTCGCCGACAGCGAGGGCCACCATGACAGCCCGGTCTGGTTCTGGCTCAAAAACCTCTCGCTCTTCGTTCCGCTGCTGCTGGTGGCCCAGCTCTGGCCCCGGCTGCTGGCGACCGGGTTCGCCGCCCACTTCGCTCCGCTCTGGCTCTGGTTCCTGGTGCCCAACTTCCTGGTCTTCCAGCCCTGGGACTGGGACAACACCAAGTTCTTCGTCTTCTGGGCGCTCTTCGGCTCGCTCCTGGTGGGCGCGCTGCTCGCGCGCCTCTGGCAGCGAGGGCTGGAGGGAGCCACCCTGGCCGCGCTGGCCATGGTCCTGCTCGGCCTCTCGGGCACCCTCGACCTGGTCCGGGCTTCCGACTTCTCCGTCAACGCGGTGCTCTTCACCGACAGCAAGGGCCTGCAGGCGGCCGACTGGGTCCGGCAGAACACCGACGCCAGGGCCGTCTTCGTGGTGGCCCCAGAGCACAACAGCCCGGTGCCCACGCTGGGTGGGCGGCGGGTGGTCGCGGGCTACCCGGGCTGGTTATGGACGTACGGACTGACCGACTTCTACGACAAGGAGACCGACGTCCAGCGGATGCTGCATGGGGAGGCGGACACGCCCGACCTGGTGCGCAAGTACCACGTCAGCTACGTGATGATCGGCATCCAGGAGGTGAGCCCGCCCGTCTCCGCCGACGTCGAGTACTGGTCGCGGAACGCGGACGTGGTCTACAGCAACGGCGAGTACACCGTGTACCGGGTGCGCTCGGGCTAGCGGTCTGCCAGGGCTAGGTCCGGGGCGCGGGCTCCGGCTCGGCCGCCGCTGCGTCGCGGGTCTCCAGGCGGCGCATCAGGCGCTTCAGCTCCCGGTCGGCGCGGTCCAGCCGGCCCACGATCTGCAGCAGGATCTCGTCCTGCGCCACCAGGTGGTGCATCAGCGACTTGACCTCCTCCTCGTCCTTCACATCCAGCTCGTACTCGTGCTGCGCCCGCACGCGCTCGCGGGCGGCCAGGCGGTTGAGCGCCATCAGGACCAGCGAGCACCAGAGCGCCGCCTCCAGGCTGAGCACCAGGTTGAGCAGGCGGAAGGGGTAGGGATCCCAGTGGGCGGACAGCCCGATCACGTTCATCGCCAGCCAGGCCAGGATGAGGGCCGCCTGCAGCAGCACGAAGGTCCAGCTGCCGACCAGACGCGCGAAGTCGTCTCCGACGCGGTCCGCCTGCTTGAGGCGCCGGTCCACCTCGCGGTTCAGGTCGCGGACCGGGGGGTGGTCGTGCTGGTGCCGAACCAGGTCGCGGGTGATGTCTTCGATCTCTCGTGCGATGGCCATCGGGTCCTCCTTGCCTGGCTACGAAGAGTAAGCCCGTTTACTTGACAGCGCGCAAGAAAAGGAAGTTGGGGATCCGGCGCCAGCGCTGCTCGCTCGAGTACCTCTCGACCGTGGCTCCGGGCACGGCCGGCTCGCGGAGGGCCTGGACCTGCAGGCCGGCGGCCTCCAGCGCCAGGAAATAGTCCTCCAGCGGGTAGGCCCAACCCTTGAAGTGCTGCGCTGGCCGTCGCGCTCGACCTCCAGCTCGAAGGGGCGCCGGCCGCCGAGGTAGCTGCCCCTGATGACGAAGGGGGCGTCGCCGGCACGGCTCTCGAAGCCACCGGCGTCGGCCATCGGGTGCGTGACGCAGGCGCACAGCGCACCGCCGGGGCGCAGGACACGCGCCGCCTCGCGCACGCTGCCGGGCATGTCATCGACGTCCATCAGCGAGTTGTAGGCGACGACCAGGTCGAAGCTCTCGCCGGCGAAGGGCAGCGCGGCGGCGTCGGCCCGCAGGTAGCGCCCGCGGGGGTAGGCCTCGCGCGCCAGCTTCAGCAGCGTGGGCGAGGTGTCGAGGCCGATGACGCGGTGGCCGCGGGCGCCCAGGTCGCGGCTCACGCGGCCCTCGCCGCAGCCGACCTCCAGCGTGCGGGCGCCGCGTGGAGGCAACAGCTCGAAGAACATCGGCGCGTACTTCCAGTAGGCGTCGAAGTCGGGCGTCCGGGCCCAGCCGGCCCAGTTCTGCGCCTGCTCCTCCCAGTGCTCGCGCGGCATGAGACGAGAATAGGACTCGATGACTGACTTCGAGCGCTACGTCGTCGAGGAGCACATCGAGGACTTCCAGGACGGGCTGATCAGCCGCCGGGAGCTGCTCCGCCGGGTGACGCTGATCACCGGCAGCCTGGCCCTGAGCATGGCTTTGCTGGAGGCCGCCGGTTGCGGTCCGGAGCCGACTGGCAAGGTCTCACCGGCGCCCGCCGCCAAGGGTTCGCCCGCGGTCGGATACGCGACCCCGCCCCCGGCCCAGACCACCGACGGAATCACGGTGAAGCCGGACGACCCCCGGATCAGCGCCGGGCCTATAACAGTCCAGGCCCTGGACG
>DATGVT010000087.1:0-3710 GCA_035300005.1 Candidatus Acidiferrales bacterium | reverse complement strand
TCAGCTCGGGACTCTTCCGCAGGCGATCTTGCAGGGCGACCAGGGGCTGAGCGGGTTCGGGATGGATGCTGACCAGGTAGTCCTTGCCGACGTAGAGGTGGTGCTCCGAGAAGCCGAGGTCGTCTCCCTCCAGCCAGGCGGCCATCAGGATGACCACGAAGGAGTAGCCCGGGTACTCCTCCAGCTTGGGCCGCTGGTTCTGGTGCTCGACGTCCTCCAGCGTCAGCGGATGGAAGTCGAAGACGTCGCGAAGCACCGCCAGCTCTTCGGGGCCGACGCCCTCGATGTCGAGCCAGAAGCCGTCGGCCGAGCAGGCCGCCAGCCTCTTCCCGAGCTCCGAGATCGAGGGCTCGCGGACGACCTCCTTGGTGGTGACCAGGGTCCTCATCGCGGCCGCATGCTAAGCGAACGCCAGAGGAACGCCCAGATGTCCGTCTCCTCCGGCACCAGCTTGCTGACCGGCTTGCCCTGGCCGTGTCCCGCCCGCGGCTCCACCCGCAGCAGGCACAGCCCGCGGGGGTCGGCCGCCTGGAGGCGCGCGGCCATCTTGCGGGCGTGCATGGGGTCCACCCGACCGTCCTCCTCGCCGGTCGTGATCAGCGTGGGCGGGTACCGGATGCCGTCCACGACCCGGTGGTAGGGCGAGTAGGCGAGCAGCCAGCGGAAGGCCTCGGGGTCGGCGGCCGACCCGTATTCGCTGGCCCAGAGCTGCGCGACCCGAAAGCCTTCGTAACGCACCATGTCGCAGAGGGGAACCCGGCAGACGACTGCGGCAAAGAGGTCGGGCCGCTGCGTCATCGCCGCGCCCACCAACAGGCCGCCGTTGCTGCCCCCGAGGATGGCCAGCCGCCGTCGGGTCGTAAGCCCGGAGGCGACCAGGTGCTCCGCCGCGGCGATGAAGTCCTCGAAGACGTTCTGCTTGAGGCCGAAGCGGCCCGCCCGGTGCCAGGCCTCGCCGTACTCGCCCCCGCCGCGCAGGTTGGGCAGCGCGAACAGGCCGCCCGCCTCCAGGAAAGGAACCAGCGTGGGCGCCCAGAGCGGGGTCCGGGGCAGGTTGAAGCCACCGTAGCCGGTGAGCAGGGCGGGCCCCCGGCCCCGCTCCTTGCCCACCAAGAACATGGTGACCGGGGTGCCGTCGTGCGAGCGGTAGGTGACCTGGCGCACGGGAAAGCGATCGGGGTCGAAGCCGGCCGGCGGCTCCAGCGCGGCCACCACACCTCCCCCGGCCCCGACCTCCAGCAGCCGCGCCGGCCAGGTGAAGCTCTCGATCGTCAGGTAGACCTCTTTGTGCTGCGGGTCCGCGGTCATCGCGGTCACAGTGGAGAAAGCGGGCAGCTCGACCGCGCCGCCGGAGGGCGGGGTCACCCGCGAGCAGGCGCCGACCAGGTGATGCGCGTAGACGCCTTCCGAGGAGAGGACCGCGTCCACCAGCACGTGCTCTGACTCCGGCACCAGGTCCCGCCAGCGCGCCGGGTCGGGCTCGGAGGGGTCGATCTCGCAGAGCCGCCAGTTGGGGGCGTCCAGGTTGGTGAGGGCCAGCAGCTGGCGGCCGGCGAACCAGGCCGACGTCACCGCCTCGGGGCCCTCGATCACCGGCCGGAAGGCACCCTCGCCGTCGCGCAGGAAGACCGCCGACCGGTCCCAGCCGGCGTGCACGGTCAGGGCCGTCCAGCGACCGTCCGCCGACACCGTCACCGGGCCCGGGAACTCGGTCTTCGCCCGCCCTTCGCCGAAGAGCCTGGGATCGGAGGCGGGATCGTCGCCGATCCGGTGCCGGAAGAGGTGGCGGTGGTAGTACTCCTCGCCGGGAGGGACTTCGCCGGGAGCCGGGTGCCTGGTGTAGAGGAACACCTGGTTGCCGGGCTGGAAGGCGACCGCCGACCACTTGCAGTAGGGGATCCGGTCCTCCAGCAGGCGGCTGCTCGCCGTCTCCACCAGCTGCAGGGTGGAGTCCTCGTCGCCGGCCTCCGAGAGGCCCACCGCCACCAGCTCGCCGTCGGGCGACGGCGTGTACCAGTCCAGGGCCAGAGTGCCGTCCGGCCGCAGCGGGCCCGGGTCGACCAGGACGCGCTCGGGGCCGCCGCCGTCTCGCGCGAACAGCGCCCGCTGGTTCATGCCCGGAGCCCGGCGCAGGAAGAAAAGCCAGCGTCCCCGCCGAACCGGCAGCTCCAGGACCCCGCAGGCCAGGGACTCGGCGAGACGCTCGGCCAGGCGCCGGCGGGCGGCAATCGCGTCCAGGCGACCCCGGGCGAACGAGTTCTGGGCCGCGACCCAATCCCGGACCTGGGCGCCCTCCCCGTCCTCCAGCCAGCGGTAGGGGTCCCTGAGCTCCACGCCATGGAGAGTCTCGACGACCTCTTGAATACGCGTAGCTGGCGGCCCCCCCATGCGAGGCTCGATCCTATACGCGTGCCCATCCTGACGCTCGACTCTCCGGTCACGGCCCTGCCCGGGCTGAAGTCCACCTACGCGACCCGGCTGAGCCGGCTGGGCATCCGCACGCTGCGCGACCTTCTGCTCGAGCTGCCTTTCGATTGGCAGGACTTCGGTGAGCCGAAGCCGATCGCCGAGCTAAGGTCCGGCGACCAGGCGACCGTGATCGGCACGCTGACCAGCGCGAACGCCCGGCGCGCCCGGTACAAGAAGATCAACCTCGCCGAGGCCACGCTGGAAGACGAGGCGGGCCGCTCGCTGAAGCTTGTCTGGTTCAACCAGGCCTGGCGCGCGCAGCAGCTGCCGCGGGGGGTGAAGCTGATCGTCGCCGGCCAGGTCAACCAGTCCCGTTTCCCGCCGTTCCTGGAGATGCGCAATCCCGAGGTCCAGCGGGTGGACGACGGCGCCCGGCGGCCGGCTTCGCGGCAGATCGGCGGCCTGATGCCGAAGTACCACCTGACGAAGGGCCTGACCTCGCGCCGGATGGCGGACTGGGTGGCGGCGGCGCTGCCGCTGGCCGGCCAGCTGGAGGAGGTTCTGCCCGACGACCTCCGGCGGCGTCACGGCCTGATGCCGATCGCCGAAGCCGTCCTCCGCGGCCACCAGCCGGAGACGGACGAGCAGTGGCGGCAAGCCCGGCAGCGGATGGGCTTCGCGGAGCTCTTTGAGCTGCAGGCGGCCTTCGCCGTCGCCCGGCGCCGCCTGGAGGTGGAGCCGGCGGCGCCGATCTCCTACCGCCAGGAGGTCATCGACCGCTTCAAGGCGGGGCTCGGCTTCGAGCTGACCAACGCGCAGCGGCGCGCGATCTGGGAGGTCTTCAAGGATGTCCAGCGTGGGCAGCCGATGAACCGCCTTCTCAACGGGGACGTGGGGTCGGGCAAGACGGCCGTGGCCGCGGCCGCGGCTGCGATGGCGCACGCGGCCGGCCTGCAGGCGGTGGTGATGGCGCCAACCGAGATCCTGGCCCGGCAGCATCTGAGGAAGTTCCGGGCCTACCTGGAGGCAACCTTCCCCGACCTGCGCGTCGAGCTGCTGGTCAGCGGGCTGCCGGCGGCTGAGCGCCGGCGGGTGCGGATGGCCGCCGCCTCCGGGCACTGCGCTCTCCTGGTCGGCACCCACGCGCTGATCGAGGAGGACGTGGAGCTGGCCGACCTGGGCCTGGCGGTGGTCGACGAGCAGCACCGCTTCGGCACCCGGCAGCGCGAGCTCCTCCGCCAGAAGGGGCGGGGGCGCCCCCACTTCCTGGCCATGACGGCGACGCCGATCCCACGCACGCT
>DATGVT010000086.1:0-3291 GCA_035300005.1 Candidatus Acidiferrales bacterium | reverse complement strand
CGGAAAGAGCCCGCGTCGACGGACGCCACGTGCACGGTCTGCCGCACCCACTCGGGCACCTCCACGCTCGGGTACTCGGGCTCGCGGCCGCGCTTGAGAACCTGCCGCGGCCGGAAGCCCTGCAGGTCGTCGAGCAGAAGGATGTCGGCCTGGTAGCCGGGGGCGATGGCGCCCAGGTGCCGGAGGCGGTGGTAGCCGGCCGGGTTGAGGGTCGCCATCACCAGCGCGTCCTCCGGCCGGACTCCGTTCTCCACCGCCAGGCGGACCATCTGGTTGACGTGGCCCTCCTCGACGATGAAGTTGGGCTCGCGGTCGTCGGTGCAGAACATGCAGCGCTCCGGTCCGTAGCGCTTGACCAGCGGCAGCAGGTCGAGCAGGTTGCGCGCGATCGAGGCTTCGCGCAGCATCACCCACATCCCCAGCCGCCGCTTCTCCAGCGCCTCCTCGTAGGTGGTCGCCTCGTGGTCGGAGCGGATGCCGGCCGCCACGTAGGCGTTGAGGGCGGGGCCGCGGACGCCGGGCGCGTGGCCGTCGACGTGGTCGGTCAGGCCCGTCTGCAGCTTCGCCACCTCGCTCGGGCTGCCCGCGATCACGCCCGGGAAGTTCATCATCTCGGCCACTCCCAGCGTCCGGTGCCGGCGCAGCAGGCTGGCGATGTCGCCGGTGCTCATCGCCCGGCGCGGCGACTCGAAGCCGGAAGCCGGGACGCAGGAGGACGCCATCACGTAGACGTCCAGGGGGAGCAGGTCGCAGACGTCCAGCAGCCAGTGCACGCCGTCCGTCCCCAGCACGTTGGCGATCTCGTGGGGGTCCGCGACGACGGTGGTGGTGCCCTGCGGCAGCACCGCCCGCGCGAACTCGTCGAACATCAGCTTCGAGCTCTCGATGTGCATGTGGGCGTCGATGAAGCCGGGCACCAAGTAGGCGCCGCCGGTGTCCAGCCGCTCCCGGCCCCGGTAGCTGCCGAGCCCGACCACGTAACCGTCCACGATGGCGACCTCGGCTTCCAGCCACTCGCGCGTGAAGACCGAGAACACGCGGCCGCCGGTGAGGACCAGGTCGGCCGGCTCGTCACCCCGGGCCACCGCCATCCAGCGCGCTTCGATGGGGTGAAAGGATAGTTCTGGCACGCCCCGCGCCGCGCTATCCTCGGCCCAATGAACCGGCTGGTCGGGATCCTGGCGGCGGTTCTGCTGGGGCCGGCTTGCGGGAGCGGGGGCGGCGGCGGCGGTGCCGCGGCCGGCCCGTCATCCAGCCCGGCGGCGTCGGCCGCCGGAGGCCAGGGGCTGAAGGCGAATCTCTGTGACTACTATTCGACCGCCGACTTCCAGGCGGCGCTCGGTCTCGGCCTGGCGCCCAACGCGGGCGGTAACGGCTGCTCGTATCGGGACGCCATCGGGGACACCTGCAACCTGACGATCATCGGCGGCAGCTCGTACGCCGCCCAGTACTCGGCCTACAAGGAGGCGGCCGTCCGGTACAGCCCGGTCGAGGCTTTCGCCGCCGGCGACCAGGGCTTCTACAGCTCGACGCTCCAGAACCCGCCTGACGTGTGGTTCTTCGACTTCGGGTTCACGAAGAAGACGGTCTTCGCCGGAATGATCTGCGGCGGGACCATGGGCAGCGCCAACCCGAAGCCCAAGGCGCTGGTCCTGGGCCAGAAGCTCGCCACCGAGTTCTAGCGCACCCGTCGGCTAGGCTGCACCCATCAGGGGCTGGGCCGTGTTCTTCGCGTTCCTCAGCGCGCTGGCAGTCCTGCTGTCGGCTCTCTTCGGCATCCTCGGGTGGGCCGGCTGGGCGGCTGCGATGACGGTGCTGGTCGCCCTTTTTCTGCTCCCCGTCGCGGTGGCCTTGCTCTGGCAGCCGATGCAGGCGCCCACGCTTGGCCTCCTGGTCACCGTGGTCGCGGTGATCGCCATCCTGGCGGCGGCGGTCCTCCAGGTGCTGGTGCTGGCCGGCTGGCTGGGCGCCGGCTCAGCGCGCAGCCCCCTGGCCTGGGCGGTCTTCCTGATCGGATGCTGGCTGTTCTTGATCAGCTACTGGCAGCTGGGGGCCCCTGGCCTGCCGGCCTGGGTCCACTGGATTGGGCTGGCGGCCGGGGTCGCCATCGCCGCCACCGGCGCCGGGGCCATGGTCTCGAGCCCCTTCACGACGGCTGCCCGGTTGACCGGGGTGGTGCTCTACCTGGCCTGGGCCGTGGGGGTGGGGATCCGGCTCTGGATGCAGCACCGCACACAGCAGCACGCCTGAGGCGGCGAGTATGCCAGTCGATCCCAAGGCGCTGCGGCGCGACCTCATGCGGTGGGCCGCCGGAGGAAGGCTGGGGCGGGAGACGGGACTCGAACCCGCTACCTCAACCTTGGGAAGGTCGCGCTCTGCCAGGTGAGCTACTCCCGCTCGCAACGACGTAACACCGTAGCATCGCTGCCGTGGCGGACTTCTACGACCTCCAGCAGGACCTCTTCGATCACCACCGGGCCGGCCGCTACGCGGAAGGCCTGGCCGTGGCCGAGCGGATGCAGGCCGACTTCCCGGACCGCTCCGGCATCACCTGGTACTACGTCGCCTGCCTGGAGAGCCGCTGCGGCCGGCCCGAAGCCGCCCTGGCCACCATCCGCTCGGCCCTGGACGGCGGTCAGCTCTGGCGCCTGCGGACGCTGGAGGACCACGACTTCGACTCCATCCGGGAGCGGCCCGACTTCCAGGAGCTGAAGGACCAGGCCGAGCGCAGGCTGCGCGAGCTGAGGGTCGAGCCCCGGGTTCGCGTCACCGCCCCCGACGGCGTCCGGCTGCCGCCTCTGCTCCTCTGCCTGCACGGCGCCTCCGCCGGCCTGGAGCAGTTCGCCCCCTACCTCGAACCGGCGGCAGCGGCCGGCTGGCTCGCGGTCGCCGCCGAGTCCTCGCAGCCGGCCGGGCCCGACACCCGGCACTGGGACGACCCCGAGCGCGCCTTCTCGGACCTGGGCGGCTTCCTGAACCAGGTCCGCGCCGCCGGCCACGGCTTCGACCCCGGGCGGGTGGCGCTCGCCGGCTTCTCGCAGGGCGGCCTCCTGGCTGTCGACGCGGCGCTGGGACGGCGGCCCTTCCCCGTGCAGGCCGTCGTCGGGGTCTGCCCTTCGTTCCCCCGCCCGGCGCGCCTGATCGAGCTGATTCAGCGCGAGAAGCTGCCGCGCCTGCGCGGCGCCTTCCTGGTCGGGGAGGACGACCGGCCCTACCGTGCGGGCGCCGAGCAGGTGCACGAAGCCCTGGTCCAGGCCGGGCACGAGGTGGCGCTCCAGCTCCTGCCGGGGG
>DATGVT010000085.1:0-2129 GCA_035300005.1 Candidatus Acidiferrales bacterium | reverse complement strand
TGGCCCTCTGGCTGACCGCGGCCGCGTTCGGCATCGGCGGGCTGGTGATGCTGCTCACGCCGCGGCCTCCAACCGGTCGCGTATTCGCTCCAGAGCCCGCTCCAGCCGCCGCCTGACCAGGGCCTCCACGGGGGGCGCCAGCGGCGCCAGGACCGCGGCCAGCCGGGGCAGCCTGTACGCGATCCGGAGCTCGACGCGGACCCCGCCCGGCGCCGGCGTGAAGGTCCAGCGCCCCCGCTGCCATGCGGAGCCCGGCTCCGAAACCCAGCCGATCCGGCGCGGGCGCTGCCACTGGTCCAGCCGCAGCTCAGCCGGCAGCGAGACCCCGAGCGCGATGATCTCCACCCGGTAGCGGGCACCGGCACCGGTCGCCCGTCCCCGAGGCTCCCAGCGGGTGACGCCCTCCAGCACCGGCGCCACGTTGCGGTGGTCGGCCACGAAGTCGAAGGCGCGCTCAGGCGGGCAGGCGATGACGACGCTCGCCCGGAACTCGCGCTGGACTGCCACCGGGGTCAGGATATCGAGGTGGTCGTGCAGCACAGCGGCCGGGTGGAGGCACCGCGGCCGGTCAGCGGCCGGCAGCTGCGCCATGCCTTCTACCCGGGCATGACGCGCCTGACCCTGGGGCTGGTCCGGGGCCGCGAGCCGGGGCTCTTCCTCGGCCCCCTCGCGCTGCTCCGTTTCGGGCCGCCGGAGCTCTCCGCCCACAGCTGCGGCTTCCCGATCGAGGGCGGGCTCCTGGCCGCCGCCCCTGGAGGCCGCCTGCTGTTCAGCTGGCAGGAAGGCTGCCTCACCTCCACGGTCGAGGGCTACCGGCCTCGGCTGCCCGGACCGCTCTACCGCCTGGCCCAGCAGCCGTTCCACCAGGCCCTGACGCGCCTTCACCTGCTCAGGGTGCGCGGCCGTGCGCCGGCGCCGGGGATGCCGGCCACCCCTGCCCGGCGCCTGGCGGCGGCGGCGGTCGACGTGGCGCTCTGCGCCGCGGTCGGCCGGCTGGCCAGGCGGCGCTTCTTACCGGCATTCGCGGGCGCCCTCGCCGGCTACCACCTGGCCGGCTGGACGGCCGCCGGCCAGACGCTGGGAGGCCTGCTCTTCGGACTGCGCGTGGTGGCGGTGGACGGCTCTCCGCTCACGCCCGCGCAGGCGCTGGTCCGGCTTTTCGGCGGGGACACGGCGGCTGCGACCGAGGTCGTCGAGGCCTAGGGGTGCGGCCGGAAACCAGGCCGAGAGATCGCGGTCACAGGCGGTCTGGATGCCAGGAACCGACGAGCACCGGAGCGAGCGTATTAGCAATACGTGAGCGAGGCGCGCAGGAGGTGACGCGTAAGGGGGCCCCGCGCAGCGGGGACGCAACGGGCCGCACGGGGCCGCCAGCTCCGGTCAGGCTTTTCGGCCACACCCCTACGGGTTCAGGACCAGCTTTCCGATCGACTGCCGGCCGGCCAGGAGCCGATGAGCCTCGGCCGCCTTCGCCAGCGGCAGCCGCCGCCCGACCGGCGGCCGCACCCGGCCCGACCGGAGCAGCTCGACGCCGGCTCCGGCCTTCTCGGCGACCCGATCCGGATCCGCGGCCCGCAGCGCGCCGAAGGAGAAGCAGCAGACGGCGACGTTGCGCTGGCGCAGCTCGCCGAAGTCGGGAATCGGAGGCGGCTCGCCCGAGGAGCGGCCGAGGAGCAGGAGCCGGCCCAGGTGGCGGGTCGCCTCCAGCCAGCGGCGGCTGAGGGGGCCGCCCACGCCGTCCACCACCAGGTCGACGGGCGGCACCGGGTCGTCGTAGCCGATGGCCTCGTCGGCGCCCGCCGCCAGCGCGGCGCGCCGCTTCTCCGGGCTGGAGGCGACGCCGATGATGCGGCCGGCCCCGAGCGCTTTGGCCATCTGGATGGAGGCGCTGCCCAGTCCGCCCGCCGCCGCGGTGACCAGCACCCGCTCGTCGGGGCGGAGGCGGGCGACCTCCTCCAGCGCGAAGAATGCGGTCAGGGTCACCAGCAGAAACGCGCCCGCCACTTCGAGGTCGAGGCCGTCGGCCTCGAAGACGAAGCGCGGGTCCGCCACCGCCAGCTCCGCGTAGCCGCCGGCCGGCAGCAGCGCCAGCAGCGGGCGGCCGGTCCCGGCTTCCCGGCCGGCCACCT
>DATGVT010000084.1:0-5187 GCA_035300005.1 Candidatus Acidiferrales bacterium | reverse complement strand
GAGCTAGAAGGCGGGGCCGCGGGCCGGCGGCCGTGCTGGCCTTCCAGGTCGCCATCTTCGTGGCGGTGGTCGCCGTCTGGCAGGTGGGGACCGCGATCAAGATCGGCGAAGACAGGACCCTGGTCGACCCCTTCTTCTTCTCCAAGCCCTCCCTGATCAAAGACCGCGTGCTGGTGTGGCTGGGCGACGGCACCATCGCCCGCCACGTGGGCGTGACGCTCTACGAGGCGGCGGGCAGCTTCGTGCTCGGCGTCCTGGGCGGCGTGGTGGTCGGCTTCCTGCTCGGGCGCTCCGACTTCTGGGCCCGCGTCTTCAACCCCTACATCCAGGTCCTGAACGCGCTGCCCCGGCTGGTCTTCGCGCCCATCTTCATCCTGCTGCTGGGTCTGGACGAGCGCAGCAAGATCGCCATCGGCTTCTCGCTGGTCTTCTTCATCGTCTTCTTCAACGCCTTCCAGGGCGTGCGGGACGTGGACCGCAACGTGCTCAACAACGCCCTGATGCTGGGCGCCGACGGCCGCCAGCTGACCTGGCACGTCTTTCTGCCCTCGGCCATGAGCTGGATCCTGGCCAGCCTGCACACGTCGGTGGGCTTCGCGATGGTGGGGGCGGTGGTCGGCGAGTACATCGGGGCCTCGCGCGGCATCGGCTACGTGATCGCGCAGGCGGACGGGAATCTGGACGCCACCGGCGTGTTCGCGGGCGTGGCCGTGCTCTGCGTGGTGGTGATCGTGGTGGAGCTGGGGGTCACGCAGCTGGAGCGGCGCTTGGTACGCTGGAAGCCACAGCCGGCCGGCGACCTGCTGGCCGCCTGACCGAGCCGGGAGTGGACATGAGAAAGCTTGCGCTGGGCTTGCTGGCCTTGCTCGCCGTCGCCGCCTGCGGCGGAGCCGCCGCCCCGCCCTCGGCCGGCGGGGCGCCGCTGGAGAAGACCGCGGTCAAGATGGGCGTCGGCGGCCAGTCGCAGTTCATCTACCTGCCGCTCACGCTGGCCGATCAGCTCGGCTACTTCAAGGCCGAGGGGATCACCGTCGAGATCATCGACCTGAAGGGCGGCTCGCAGGCCCTGACCGCGCTGCTGGGAGGCTCGGTGGACGTCGTCACCGGCTTCTACGAGCACACCATCCGGACCCAGGTCCAGGGCAAGAAGATCGAGATGTTCGCCCTCTTCGACCTCTACCCGGGCCTGGTCCTGATGGTGGGCAAGAAGCACCTGGACCAGGTGCGCTCGATCAAGGACCTGGTCGGCAAGCCGGTCGGTGTCACCTCGCCCGGCTCCTCGACGGACGAGATGGTGAAGTACCTTCTGAAGCAGGCGGGGCTGGATCCCAAGGCGATCCCCGTGGTCGGCATCGGCAGCGGTTCCCAGGCGATCGCCGCCATCCAGAGCGACCAGGTCTGGGCCGGCGTCACCGTGGACCCGGCCGCCTCCCAGCTGGAGAAGGCCGGCACCGCCAAAGCGCTCTACGACACCCGCACCGCGAGCGGCACCAAGGACGTCTTCGGCGGCACCTGGCCGGCCGGCGGCTTTTACACGACGGCCGACTTCATCAAGCAATACCCGAACACCACCCAGGCCCTGGCCCGGGTCGCGGTCAAGGTCTTGAAGTACATCAAGGGCCACAGCGCCGAAGACATCGCCGCGCACATGCCGAGCGACTACCTGGCCGCGGACCGGGCGCTCTACATCAGCTCCCTGAAGGCCAACCTGCCCATGTTCAGTCCCGACGGCCTGATGCCCGCCGACGGGCCGGCCAACGTCCTCAAGACCCTGCAGCTGGTCGACGCCACCATCACACCGGACAAGGTCGACCTGAAGCAGACCTACGACAACGGGTTCGTGCAGAAGGCCAGGTAGGCCGCGCTCCTACCCCTGTTCCCGCTGCATACGGTGCTCTTCCCCGGTGCGTCCCTGCCGCTGCACGTCTTCGAGGAGCGCTACCGGCTGCTGGTCCAGGAGCGGCGTGACTTCGGGGTGGTGCTGATCAGGAGCGGCCGGGAGGTGGGCGCCGAGCCTGAGATCCACGAGGTGGGCACGGTGGCGGCGCCGGAGCGGGTGGAGGCGCTGGCCGACGGCCGGTTCAACCTGCTGGCGCGCGGCCGGAGCCGCTTCCGCGTGCTCAGCCTCGACCATGGCCGGCCCTATCTCCAGGCCGCGACGGAGGGGCTGCCCGACCCGCCCGCCGCCGCCGGCCCGCGCCTGCTCGGCCTGCTCGAGGAGTACCTGGCGCTGATGGGAGCCCGGGTCGAGGGGGTAAGTGCGGGCTCGGACCTGCGGCTGGTCTGGCTGGTCGGGGCGGTCCTGCAGGTGGAGCCGGCCAAGCGCCAGCGGCTGCTGGAGAGCGGGGACGCGGCGCTGGCCGAGGACCTGCTGGCCACCGAGGTAGCCCGCCTCCGCCGCCTGGGACCGGTGGCGCCGGTGCCCCCGCGGCCGCCCTTCCCGAACTGAGCTGGCGGTTAGACTCTTAGGCGTTTTGGCCAGGTCATCCCAGCAGCGCCGGGGTCCACGGCGGCCGCCGCGCGTGCGCACCGTGGCGCCTGGGGACCAGAAAGAGCAGGCGGTAGTCATGGACGCAGTCGTCTCCCAGGCGCTCCCCAACGCGATGTTCGAGGTCGAGCTGGAGAACGGCCACAAGCTGATCGCCTACGCCGCCGGCCGCATGCGCCGCTACTTCATCCGCATCACGCCCGGGGACCGGATCCGGGTCGAGCTCTCACCCTACGACCTCACCCGCGGCCGCATCGTCTACCGCTACCGCGAGTAGCTTGACCCAGCTCGAGGCGCTGGCCGGCGCCCGCGTTTTCGACCTCGAGCAGCCGCGCTACATCGGAGCTCCCAGCCACCCCGCCCACCAGCCGGGCTACCAGTACTTCCTCTACCGGAGGCATGAGCCCGGCTGGCAGGAGCCGCGCACCGGCGCCTCGGGGCTGATCGTCACCCCTGAGCACTCGGGCACCCACATCGACGCCCTCTGCCACCAGGCCGAGAACCTGAAGTTCTACGGCGGGCAGGAAGTGACCGCCAGGGTGCAGGGCCAGGCGGGGTTCTCGGTGCTGGGCGCCGAGACCATCGCGCCCATCCTGGCCCGAGGAGTGCTTCTGGACCTGGCCGCCAAGGGCCCGCTGCCGGAGAACCACGTGATCAGCGAGCGGGACCTGCAGGAATGCGCTCGCCGGCAAAAGACCGAACTCCGCGCGGGCGATGTTCTGCTCGTGCGCACCGGCTTCGGCGCCCTCTGGAGCGATCCCGAGCGCTACCTACGGGCGGCCGGCGTGGCCGCCAGGGGCTCGCGCTGGGCGGTGGAGCACAAGGTGCGCGCGGTGGGCGCCGACAACATGGCCTGGGACGTCATGGGCCCGGCGGATCCCGAGCTCGGTTTCACCCTGCCCGGCCACGTGCTCCTGCTGGTCCGGGCCGGCATCCACATCGTGGAGAACCTCTACCTGGAGGAGCTGGCTGAGGCCGGCGTCCACGAGTTCCTGTTCGTCTGCCTGCCGCTCAAGATGAAGGGCGCGACCGGCTCCCCGGTGCGCCCGATCGCCCTCGTCTGACCAGCGGCCTGGCGCCCCTCGTCGCCGGCTTCGCCTTCGGCCTGGCGATCGCGGCCGGCCCGGGACCCATCTTCTTCCTCTGCCTGCGCCGGACCCTGGAGCGCGGCTGGCGCTACGGGCTGGCCTCGGGCCTGGGCGTGGCCCTGGCCGACGCCAGCTACGCCGCGCTGGCCGCGGTCGGGGTGAGCGCCGCCCTGCAGCTCCTGTCGGGGCAGCGGTGCTGGTTCGAGCTGGCAGGCGGCGTGGCCCTGGTCGCGGTGGGCCTGGCCGGCCTGCGCAGGCGCCCGTCCTTGGAGGGGCGCCTCGGGACCACGCCGGCGGGCCTGCTGGCGGCCCTGGCTTCGATCTACGGGCTGACCATCGCCAACCCGGCCACCATCATCTCCTTCGCGGCGCTCTTCGCGGGTCCCGCACAGGGCCTGGCCGGGGGGAGCCCGGTCCTGCTGGTCCTGGGTGTGCTCCTGGGGTCCGCCGCCTGGTGGGCGCTGCTGGCGGGACTGGTGAGCCGCCTGCGCGCGAGGCTCGACCAGCGGGTACTGCGGGTGCTCCAGCTGGCGTCCGGCCTGGCGATCTCCGCCTTCGGCGTGGCGGCGCTCGTGGTGGCTCTCCGTTCCTGACCCGACCCGCCGAAAAATTTACTTGATTTTGCGCTTGACGCTCGCCGGGCGGGTGTAGCCTGCCGCCTGGGGGTGATGCATCGCGCCGGCAAGCGCGACTCGGTCCGACTCCGGCAATGGTTGACCAAAAGGGGAACTCTATGAAGTTGCTTTCGTTGCCGTTCGCGCTGGCCGCTTCCATCCTGCTGGCGGTCTCGGCCTCGGCCTCGGCCGTGGCGCCGTTTGGAAGCGTGCTGACCCACTTCACGCCTGCCCACGCCGGCAACGGGCGGGCGATCGCCGTCAACCCTCATTCGGGCTTGATCTTCTACACCAACGCAGGCGATAACCACATCTTCCTGACCGACGCCAGCGGCGCCAACCTCGGCAGCCTCAACCCAGGCCACAACTACGGGGCGCTGTCCTGGGATTCCAAGCGAGGCGTGCTCTGGGGCGGCCGCTACGATGGCAGCGGCATCATCGACCAGATCGACCCCGGCACCGGGGTGGCCACGCTCCAATTCACGTTTTCGTACCCGGTCGGTGACTCCTGCTACGCGCAGGGACCGGGCTTCACCGACGGGCTCGGCTTCGACCGCGTCGAGGACAACCTCTGGCTGAGCGATGACAACGCCAAGCACGTCTTCCACGTGACCCTGGCAGGGGCCATCATCTCCAGCTTCGCCATGCCCACCGGCAAGTGCAACACCGGCATCGCCGTCACCGGCCAGTTCCTCTGGCTGGCGCGCCAGAGCGGCCCCGACACGCCCCCGTTCGACGTCGTGCGGGTCGCGAAATCGGATCCTTCCGTGGTCATCTCGAGCTTCGCCTTCGTCAGCCAGACAGGCCCAGGCCCAGGGCCCGAGGGCATCGCCGTCGACCGGAAGTCGTTCGTGCCCAACTGCACGGTGTGGACCAACCAGTTCGGTGCGGCGCAGCTGACGGCCTGGGCGGTGGAGCCCGGCTGCCCGGCCAACACCTGACGCAGGAGCGAGGTGGGGCCGGCCGCCGCGGCCGGCCTCGCCTTCGGCTCGGCGAT
>DATGVT010000083.1:0-1504 GCA_035300005.1 Candidatus Acidiferrales bacterium | reverse complement strand
GCGCCGAAGTCGACCGCGGGCCCCAGCAGCGCGCGCGCCCTCATACATCCCTCCACAGCGCCTGGCGGGCCAGGTCGATCTCGCCGCGCTCGACCGCCCGCAGCAGCACGACCGCGATCGCGTAGACGGCGGCACCCAGGCCCACCGCCCCCACCAGGCCGAAGCCCTGCAGGTCCCGCAGCGGATAGACGGCCGCTCCCATCACGAGGCCCGCCAGCACCACCTTCCAGGAGAGCGCGAAGACTGGGACCTGCCCCAGGTAGCGGGCGGTCAGCACCCACCCAGCCGCCCCCAGGGCGACCTCCGTCAGCACGGTGGCCCAGCTGGCGCCCAGGTAGCCGTATAGGGGGATCAGGACCAGGTTGAGGCCGAGGTTCACGATCAGGCTGATGCCGGCCGCCCAGCTGAAGGCGACCTGCCGGTCGATCGAGTTCAGCGCGCCGATGAAGGCATTGTTGACGAAGGCGAATACGAAGGCCAGGGCCAGTATGCGCAGCGCCGGCGCCGACTCCGGGTAGAGGAAGAGCAGCCGGTCCAGGCCCGGGGCCAGAAGGAAGGTCCCCACCGTCAGCGGCCAGCCGACCAGGAGCAGCCCCTTGAAGAAGCTGTTGATGGCGGCCCGCAGCTTGTCGGGAGCGCGCTGGTGGAGCACCGAGAAGACCGGAAAGGCGACCTGCAGAAGGGTGAGCGGGATGAAGAGCAGCGCCTCGAACGGCTTGTAGGCGGCCCCGTACCAGCCGACCTCGGTGTTGGAGCGGAGCAGGTTCAGGAGGGGCACGTCGATCCGGAAGTAGAGGATCGTGAGCACGAACGCGAAGGCGAAGGGCAGCCCGGACCAGAGCCAGCGGCGGACGAAGTCCAGCTCCAGGCGCCAGCGAATCCTGGCCAGCTTCAGAGCCTGCAGCACGACCAGGAAGTACACGCAGCTGAACCCGTAGCTGGCCGCGTAAGCGCCTAGGAAGTAGCCGACGCCCTGGTGCGTGTAGCGGCCGGCGACGACCAGCCCGAGCAGCAGCGTGCTCTCGAGCAGGATGGCGGCCACCTCCCAGCCCAGCCGCTGCAGCGCGTAGAAGGTGTTGCGGAGCAGGTTGGAGTAGGACGTGAGCACCATCAGCAGGAAGCCGGGCAGGAGGAGCCCGCCCAGCCCGCGCCCGTAGAGCGCTCCCGCCAGCACCGCCAGGGCGGCCAGCGAGAGCAGGAGACGCACAGAGACCAGGTTCTGCAGGTAGCGGCTGATCTCGGTCGGGTTGCGCGCGGCCTCGCGGACGTAGAGCACGTTGAAGCCGAGGTCGATCAGGACCGTGATCAGGGCCGTGTAGCTGGCCACGGTCTGGAACTCACCGAAGCCCTGCGGGCCCAGGTTGTTGAGGGTGACGATCACGGTCACGAACGCCATCAGCCGGGAGACGACCCGGGCCGAGAGGACGAGGGTCGTGTTGCGAAGTGCGCGGGAGCCCAGCCGGCGCGGGCTGTCAGGTGCGGGGTCGGAAGGCTGCAACTGCCC
>DATGVT010000082.1:0-1917 GCA_035300005.1 Candidatus Acidiferrales bacterium | reverse complement strand
GTGACGTTGTCGCGATGGATGGCGAGGTCAGCAACTCCACGCACGCCGACGAGTTCGCCAGGGCATATCCCGAGCGGTTCTTCGAGATGTTCATCGCCGAGCAGCAGCTGGTCGCCGCCGCGGTGGGGATGAGCGTGCGCGGGTACATCCCCTTCGCGTAGACCTTCGCGGCGTTCTTCAGCCGCGCCTACGACTTCATCCGCATGGCCGCCATCTCCCAGGCCAACCTGCGCCTGGTGGGGTCGCACGCCGGGGTCGAGATCGGCCAGGACGGGCCGTCGCAGATGGCGCTGGAGGACCTGGCCGCCATGCGCGCCATCCACGGCTCGGCCGTGCTCTACCCCTGCGACCCCAACTCGGCCGCCCGGCTCACCCGCGTCATGGCCGAGCGCGACGGCATCACCTACATGCGGACCACCCGCGGCGCCTATCCCACCCTGTACGGCCCTGGGGAGAGCTTCCGCCTGGGCGGCTCCAAGGTCCTCCGGAAGTCTGGGCGCGACCGGGTCGCGCTGATCGGGGCCGGCGTCACGGTCCACAGCTGCCTGGAGGCCGCCGACAGGCTGGCCAGGGCCGGGATCAACGCCCGCGTCATCGACCTCTACTCCGTGAAGCCGGTGGACACCCGCACGCTGCGGGAGGCGGCTGCGGCGACTCGGGGCCGCTTCGTGATCGTCGAAGACCACTACCCGCAGGGCGGCCTGGCGGCGGCTGTGCTGGAGGCCCTCAGCGACGACCCGCCGCGAGTCGTGCACCTGGCGGTCAGAGGGCTGCCCAGCTCCGGGACTCCTCAGGAGCTGATGGAGGCCGCCGGCATCGCGCCGCGCCAGATCGCGGCCGCCGCCCGCCGGCTGGCGGGGACGCGCTAGCGGTGCCCCGCTCCCACGCGCTCAGGGAGCTGCACCGGCACGGCCAGAGCCTCTGGCTGGACAACATCCGGCGCCAGCTGATCACCTCCGGCGAGCTGGCCAAGCTGCGCGAGGAGGGCGTCACCGGGGTCACCTCCAACCCGACCATCTTCGAGAAGGCCGTCTCCGGCTCCACCGACTACGACGAAGCGCTGGTCGCCCTGGTCCGCCGGGGCCGGACCCCGGAGCAGATGCTCTGGGAGCTGATGGTGGAGGACATCCAGGCCGCAGCCGACGTCTTCCGGCCAGTCCACGACCGGACCCGAGGCGGCGACGGCTTCGTGTCGATCGAGGTCTCGCCGTCCGTCGCGGGCAGCACGCGGCGCACGATAGCCATGGCGGAGGACCTGCGGAGACGCTGCAGCCGGCCCAACGTGATGGTCAAGATCCCGGCCACCCGGCCCGGGCTGCCCGCCATCCAGGACCAGATCTCGAAGGGCCACAACATCAACGTGACCCTGATCTTCAGCGTCGACCGCTACGCCGAGGTGGTGGAGGCCTACCTGTCCGGGCTGGAGGAGCTGCTGGACGACGGCGGCGACCTGCGCCGGGTGGCGTCGGTGGCCAGCTTCTTCGTCAGCCGCGTCGACAGCAAGATCGACAAGCAGCTGGACGCCATGATCGAGTCGGCCGCTGAGGAGAAGCGCAAGCGGGAACTCCGGCGCCTGCTGGGGAAGGCCGGCATCGCCAACTCCAAGGACGCCTACGCGCGCTGGAAGGAGCTCTTCTCGGGACCTCGCTGGGAAAGACTGCGCCGCGCCGGCGCCCGCCCACAGCGGTGCCTCTGGGCCTCGACCTCGGTCAAGGACCCGCGCTACCCCGACACCATGTACGTGGAGGAGCTGATCGGGCCGCAGACCGTGGACACGGTGCCGCCCGCCACCCTGGCCGCCTTCCGCGAGCACGGTGAGGTGCGGCGGTCCCTGGACGAGAACCTGGAAGGCGCCCGCCGCCAGCTCAAGCAGCTGGCCGCCCTCGGCATCGACCTCGACCGGGTCACCGCCGAGCT
>DATGVT010000081.1:0-9356 GCA_035300005.1 Candidatus Acidiferrales bacterium | reverse complement strand
CCAGCGAGAGCGACGAGAGCAGCCGTTTCATATACCCACCTCCCCGCGAAAGAGAAAACCCGCTGCCGGCGAGAAAGGCAGTCTAGTTCTAGTAGTAGATGGTGCGCACGCGGTGATGCGGGCGGACCGGGTACAGGCCCTGGGAGTAGGTCCAGAGCAGCCAGTCCACCTCGAAGGCGCGCAGGCGCCGCCCGGCCGCCTCCAGCACGTCGCGCAGCCGCTCGACCGCGACCACGGTGGCGGCCCGAATCTCGACCTCGGCCGGCTCGCCCGGCCGCAGCTCCCGCCAGTCGTCCACCCGGCGGGCGAGGCGTTCCGAGTAGTCCAGCACGCCCAGGTGCCGCAGGGCCTGGGGCAGCTTGTAGTCGGCGAAGCAGGTCAGGTCCGCCAGGTCCGGGAAGGCGGCGGCGCCGGCGCCGGCCAGGTCGGCGGCGGCGAGCTGGGCCCGCTTCAGGAGCGGTACCTCGCGTCCCGCGTAGTCGGCCACGTCGCGGAAGGAGGCCAGCTCGCCGGCCAGCGCCCGCGCGGTTCCGGTCGCGGTCGGCTGCACCAGGCGCTCCGGGTCTCCTGCCTCCGCCAGCTCGCGCAGCGCCGCCTGGCGCTCGGGCAGCAGGGGCAGGTCGCCCACCCAGCGGTCGAGCTCGGCGGCCAAGCGACCGGGGTCCGTGACGCCGGCCTGGAACGCGTCGCGGAGCCCCTCGGCCAGCCGCCAGTAGCCGCCCCTGCCGCCCCAGAAGCAGAAGTTCAGGGTGTCCAGCGCCAGCACGT
The DNA here is from genome assembly GCA_035300005.1 of Candidatus Acidiferrales bacterium. GTDB lineage: Bacteria > Chloroflexota > Dormibacteria > Dormibacterales > Dormibacteraceae > DATGVT01. Next base: position 8,588 of record DATGVT010000081.1, on the reverse strand, counting down.
AGGCGATGGTCTCGGCCCGGCCGGCGGCGAAGTGGCGGCGGCGGTCCCAGGCCGGAACCGGTTGTTCGGCGAGGGCTGCCAGGGCCCGATCCAGCGGCCCCAGGCGTACGTCGCCTGCCTGGCCCACCACCCATTCGCAGGCCGCCCTTACTCCAAGGGGGTCAGCTGGCGACGCTGTGCCGTCTCCGCGCGGTGCGGGCGAGCTCGTCCTCGATCAGCTTGAAGTCGGTCCGGGGCAGCTGGTGCAGGTGGCCCTGGAAGGCCAGGGTCCAGTGCTCGGGCGGCCACTTGCGGACGTAGTCCAGGCGGTACGCCAGCTCCTTCGCCAGCACCCAGTCCGGCTCGTCCAGGATCAGGTCGGGCCGGATGTGGACCCGCCAGGGATAGTCCTCGTCCCGGCGCGCGCTGCGCCAGATCGGTGTGTGGTCCTCGTACATCGGGGAGGTGACGGTGCTGGTGGCCGCGAACGCCATCCGCCCGGTCACGTAGTAGAGGATCCGGTCCCCCGGCCGCATCGCCTCCACCCGCCGCCGGTGGCGGCTCTTGATGCCCTGGATGGAATAGCCCTTCTCGCGCGTCTTGCGCAGGTTCTCGGGCGAGCTGACGATCATCCAGCAGCCGGCGGCGCGGGCCTCGCGGCCCTTGCGCCGCTTCTTCGAACGCGGCCTCTCGGCAGTCTTTTCAGGCGCCGGCTCCGGCGGCGTCTCGGCCGTCGTCGCCGGCGTATCTGTCACGGGTCCAAGGATAGGCTTGCTGTTGCCCTGTTCGAGTTCGAGGTCCTGGCCCGGGACGGCGAGGCGCGGCGGGGCGTCCTCAGCACGCCGCATGGGCGGCTGGAGACGCCCGGCTTCTTCGCGGTGGCAACGCGGGCGGCTCTCAAGGGGCTCGACCCGGCCGCCGCCCGGCGGGCGGGCGTCCAGGCCCTGATCTGCAACGGCTACCACCTGGCGGTGCAGCCTGGGCCGGAGACGGTCGAACGGCAGGGGGGCCTCCATCGCTTCCTGGCCTGGGACGGCGTGCTCGCCACCGACTCGGGCGGCTTCCAGGTCTTCAGCCTCCGCCACGGCCAGGTCGCGGACGAGCTGAAGGGCCGCCGCCGACTGCCCTTCGCCGGCGAGGACCCGCTGGAGGCGGTCCTGGTGGACGAGGACGGCGCCGACTTCCGGTCCCTGCTGGACGGCAGCCGGTACCGCTTCACGCCCGAATCGAACATGGAGCTGCAGCGGCGGATGGGGGCCGACGTCCTCTTCTGCCTGGACGAATGCACCCCGTTTCACGTGCCCCCCGAGTACACGCGGGCGGCGACCGAGCGCAACCTGCGCTGGGCCCGCCGCTGCCAGGACGAGTTCAAGCGGCTGGCGTTGGGCGGGCGCCAGGCCCTCTACGGGATCGTCTCCGGTGGCGTCTACCCGGAGCTGAGGCGCCGCAGCGCGGCGGGGATCGCCGAGCTCGGCTTCGACGGCTTCGGCATCGGCGACTGCCTGGGCGAGACCAAGTCCGACTGGTACCGGGTCGTCGAGCTGGTGGCTCCGCTGCTGCCGGACGACCGGCCCCGGCACCTGCTCGGCGTGGGGGAGCCGGACGACCTGATCGAGGGCGCGCTGCGCGGCGTTGACAGCTTCGACTGCGCGATGCCGACCCGGATCGCCCGCCACGGTCAGGCCCTGTATCCCCGCGGCCGCCGATTCCGGCTCGACCTGGGGTCGCCGGCCGCCCGCCTGGAGGAGGCGCCCATCGAAGAAGGCTGCGACTGCCAGACCTGCGCCCGCTTCTCGCGGGCCTACCTGCACCACCTGATCCGGGCGCGCGAGCTCCTCTACGTGGCGCTGCTCGCCGAGCACAACCTGCGCTTCGTGGCCCGGCTGCTGGAGCGGGTCCGGGAGGCGATCAGCGGGGGCCGGCTGGGCGAGCTCAGGCGGGAGGTGCTGGCGGCGGCGCTGGACTAGCGGCCACCGGGCCCAGGTCCTGCGGCTCCGGCAGCAGCGCGATCAGGTTGCGCAGCTGGGTGAGGTGGCCGAGCTCATGCGCGGTAGCCAGGCGGCAGAGGTCGAGGAGGCTGGTCTCCTCCCGCCGCGGGTCCTGCAGCCGGAGCTCCCACTTCTCCCCCTCCCAGCCGCGCACCAGGTCCATCGTCCGGCGCCGGACGCGCGCGTAGGCGCGCATCAGGTCCTCGCCGCTCGGCCTGGGGTCAGGCTCCAGTGAAGGATCGCTGGAGGGATCGATGGTCGCGCCCACGTCCGCCTCCAGCCGGCCCTCCAGCCCGGCCTCGCGCAGCAGGCCGTCGAGGGCGGTCGCCGCCGCGGCCAGATGGGCGACCAGCTCCTTGAGCGTCGGGAAGGCGGGGCCGTGCCGGTAGAGGATCAGCTCCTCGTCCAGCGTCGCCACCAGGTCGCCCACCCGCTCGGGGAGCGATCCCATCAGCATCAGCACGTCCTCCCGCGACAGTGTGCGGTCGGGCTCCACGGCCGAAGCGTACATACTGGGTTCGAAAGGCATGTCGGCCCAGGCCAGCTGCGAGCGCTGCGGGGGGGAGCTGAGCCCGGAAGCTGCTTACTGTGGGCGCTGCGGGGCGCGCACCCGGCGGGCACGGCGGCTGGTCGGGCTGGCGGTGCGCGTCGAGGTGCTGGTGATCATCCTCATGTTCGCGCTGGTGGCCGCTTTCAGCTGGATCTACCTGCGCCAGTAGGCCCGACTAGCGGCGGTAAATAGCCCGCCCGTCAACCTCGTCCTTGTTGAGCCGCTTGTTCAGGTGCAGGCCCTCGAGCAGAAACTCGATCAGCGAGGCCCGTGTCTCCGGGCGGTCCGGCAGCCCCAGCCGCTTGAGCGCGGCGTCCAGCTCAGGCGATTCGCCGAGCGCCCGCAGGTAGCCGCCCGAGGGCATGCCCTCGCCGACCTCGAAGACCGAGCCCTCCTCGAACCGCTGGACCAGACCCTCGAACTGGGCGGGCGTGAAGTGGCGCGCGAACACCGAGCTCACGGCCGACCGCTCGATGCGGGTCAGGACCTGCTCCTCCTTGCCCTCGTCCAGCGCCTCGATCTCCACGCGGCCCGCGGTCGAGGGGACGAGGAAGGCAAGGTCGGTGATCCGCGGTACCGCCAGCTTCTCGTCCAGCCGTACCGCCCGGCGGATGGAGTTGCTGGCCAGGTTCTCCAGGTTGCCGATCGACATCCGGACCGATACGCCCGACGACTGTGAGATGTGCGGGCTGCGGCGGGCCAGGTGCGTCATCTCGGCCACGACCTCTTTCATGAAGCCCGGGACCAGGACCTGGACGTCGGCGGCGGGAGGCGTGCCCTCCGACTCCATGATCTCGATCTCCTCCGCGATGGCCATCGGGTAGTGCGTCCGGATCTGGGAGCCGAAGCGGTCCTTGAGCGGCGTGATGATGCGGCCGCGCGAGGTGTAGTCCTCCGGATTGGCGCTGGCGACCACCATCAGGTCCAGCGGCAGCCGCACCCGGTAGCCGCGGATCTGGACGTCGTTCTCCTCCATGATGTTGAGGAGGCCGACCTGGATCCGCTCCGCCAGGTCGGGCAGCTCGTTGATCCCGAAGATGCCCCGGTTGGTGCGCGGCACCAGGCCGTAGTGGATGGTCAGCTCGTCGGCCAGGTAGCGGCCCTCGGCGACCTTGATGGGATCGACCTCGCCGATCAGGTCCGCGATCGAGATGTCGGGCGTGGCCAGCTTCTCCCCGAAGCGGCGGTCCCGCTCCAGCCAGGCCACCTCCGCGCGCTCGCCTTCGGCCGCCAGCAGGTCCAGACAGCGGCGGCAGATCGGCGCGTAGGGATGGTCGTTGATCTCGCAGCCGGCGATGACCGGGACCTCGGGGTCGAGGAAGTTGACCATGGCCCGCATCAGGCGGCTCTTCGCCTGCCCGCGCTCGCCGAGGAGGATGAAGTCGTGCCCCGAGAGCAGCGCGTTGGCGAGCTGCGGCACCACGGTGTCGTCGTAGCCGACGATGCCGGGGAACAGCTCCTCGCCCGCCCGCAGCTTGACCAGCAGGTTGCGCCGGACCTCGTCCTTGACGGTCTCGCGGCGATGACCGCTCGCGCGCAGCTCCGCGACGGTCCTGGGTCTGGCCACGGAGTCCCAACTATAGACTGACCCCTCGCATGGCCCGCCCGCTGACGATGCGCGACCGTTACGAGCAGGCGCGGCGCAGCGGAAGACCCCTCATCGGCGGCCACCGCGGCAACCCCGCCCAGCACCCGGAGAACACGCTGCGGTCTTTCGAGTCCGCGCTCGAGCTGGGCTGCGACCTGGTCGAGTGCGACGTCCACCTTTCAGCCGACGGCGAGCTGATCGTCATCCACGACCACACCCTCGAGCGCACCACCAACGGCTCCGGGATGGTGCGCAGCCAGAGCCTGGCGGCGCTGCGGGAGCTGGACGCCGGCCAGGGCGAGAAGCTGCCGCTGCTGGGGGAGGTGGTGGAGCTGGTCCGCGGCCGGGCCGGCCTGGTGATCGAGCTCAAGCAGGCGCCGCTGCCCTACCCGGGCCTGGAGGAGAAGGTGGTCGGGGATCTCCGCCGCCTGGACTTCCTGGACCAGGCCGGCGTGATCTCCTTCTGGCACCCGTCGGTGCCCGCGCTGAAGAGGCTGGAGCCGAACCTCCAGTGCGGCATCCTGGAGGTCGGCCGGCCGGTCGACCCGGTGGCGCTGCTCCGGCAGGCGGGGGCCGACGTCTACTCGCCGCACTACAGCGGCTGCGATCCCGAGCTGGTGGAGCTGATGCACGAGGCCGGAGCCACCGTCGGCGTCTGGACGGTCGACGACGCCGCCGCGATCGCCTGGGTGCGCGTCTGCCGGCCGGACTCCGTCTTCAGCAACCGGCCGGCCGAGGTGGGGCCGGCCCTGCGCGACGCCTGAGGGGCGACGGAATCAGCCCCCAAGCCTGATGATTACGTGATTACAAAATGATGTGGCACTTCGGGCAGAGGATGGACTGGGGCGAGCGCCAGGAAGTCCGCCTCGAGTGGCACCTGCTGAGACGGGTCTTCGCCTACTTCCTGCCCTACTGGCGCCAGGCGCTGGTCGTCCTCGCCTGCATCGCCGTCGGCTCCACCGTGAGCCTGGTGCCGGCTCTGGTCACCAAGACCCTGGTCGACAACCTGCGCCCGGGCGCCGACTACCGCTTGATCGCCTTCGTGGTCCTGGCCGGGGTGGCGGCGGTCACCATCGACGGCCTGCTGGGCGTGCTGCAGTCCTTCGTGCGCAACCTGATCGCCCAGGGGATCATGTTCGACCTTCGCAACCAGCTCTTCGACCGCCTGCTCGACCAGTCGGTCGCCTTCTTCACCAAGAGCCGGACCGGCGACGTGATGTCGCGCATCAACAACGACGTGGCGGGCGTCCAGAACGTGGTCGGCGACACCGTCTTCAACGTGATCTCCAACGTCTTCATGCTCGCCACCACGCTGGTCCTGATGGTCAACTTCGACTGGCGGCTGACGCTGGTCGCGCTGGCCGTGGTGCCTCTCTTCCTGCTGCCGACCCGGCGCGTCGGCATGGCCACCTTCAACGCCCGCAAGAAGGTCCAGGCCAAGCTGGGCGAGGTCACCAGCTACCTGAACGAGATCCTGGGCATCTCCGGGATGCTCCTGGTCAAGGCCTTTGCCAAGGGCCGCAGCGAGCGGCGGCGATTCGGCCGGCTGACCGGCGAGCTCCGCGGCCTGGAGATCGCGACCGCCATGATCGGCCGCTGGTTCTTCATGCTCATGGGCCTCCTCGGCACCGGCGGCCCCGCCATCCTCTGGCTGGTCGGCGCCTGGCTCGTCATCCACAACCAGGCCACGTTGGGCACCGTGGTCACCTTTTCGACCGTGCTGCTGCAGCGGCTGTACGGCCCGGTCGGCCAGCTGGCCGGGCTGCAGGTCAGCGTGACGGGGTCCCTGGCCCTCTTCCAGCGCCTCTTCGAGTACCTCGACCTGCCCTCCGAGATCAAGGACTCGCCGGGGGCGCGGCCCCTGGGCGAGGTCACCGGGCGGGTGGAGTTCGACCAGGTCAGCTTCTCCTACTCCGGACGCGGCCGGTCGGCCCTGGACGGCGTCAGCTTCGAGATCGAGCCCGGCCAGCTGGTCGCCCTGGTCGGCCCCAGCGGCGCCGGCAAGACCACGGCCACCTACCTGGTGCCGCGCTTCTACGACCCCCAGCAGGGCGCGGTGCGGATCGACGGCCGCGACCTGCGCGACGTCACCGTGGAGTCGCTGGGCGAGGCCTTCGGCATCGTCTTCCAGGACACCTTCCTGTTCCACGCCAGCGTGCGCGAGAACCTTCTCTACGCCCGGCCGGACGCCACCGAGGCCGAGATCGTCGCCGCCGCCCGGGCGGCCAACATCCACGACTTCATCGCGTCCCTGCCCGACGGCTACGAGACCGTGGTCGGGGAGCGTGGCCACCGGCTCTCGGGCGGCGAGAAGCAGCGGATCGCCATCGCCCGGGTGGTCCTCAAGGACCCGCGCATCCTGATCCTGGACGAGGCGACCTCCAACCTGGACACCGAGTCGGAGCAGCTGATCCAGGCCGCGCTCAAGCCGCTCTTCCAGGACCGGACCTCGATCGTGATCGCGCACCGCCTCTCGACCGTGCTGGCGGCGGACCAGATCCTGGTCTTCGACCGCGGCCGGCTGGTGGAGCGGGGTGACCACTTCACGCTCCTGGCCGAGCGCGGGGTCTACGCGAAGCTGTACGAGCGGCAGTTCGCCGGGGCGGCGGTAGCCCGGGCGGTCTAAGGCATTCGTCTCCGAGAAGCTGCGACAGCCATGGGGCCGAAGCCACCGGGCAATGTAGGGCGCTTTCGCCCTCGGATGTGGCGCTGGCGAGCCGGAATAAGGCGCGTTCGCCCTCGAATGCCCTGAGCCCGGCGGCTACTCCGGCGTCTCGACGACTCAGGGATCGGACGGTCTAAGTCGGCGCGTCGAGGCAGAAGGCGCAGGTCAGAGTCGGCGCCAGGGGCAGCGCATGGACCCGGTCCCAGCCCGCCCGGTGGATGCGCTTCCGGCTGGGGTGGTTGGCGACCGCTATGCGCGCCACCTGCCCGTCCTCCTCCAGCCCCTCCAGCCGGCCCTCCCAGATCCGATGCGGCGGTTCGGGATCATGGACCAGCACGCGGGCGCCCGGACTGGGCTTGCGCGTCCAGCCGGCCAGCTGAGAAGGTGCCTCTGAGGGATGCAGCTCAGGCCCCGCCTTGCGCAGACCCACGACCTGCTTCTTGACCTCCGGCAGGTTCACCCCCAGGTCCACCAGCACGTGAGCGGCGATGCCCTCGCCTTCGACCATCAGACCGAGCAGGAGGTGCTCGGTGCCGACGTAGTTGTCACCCATCTGCTGCGCCTCCTGGAAGGCGATCTCGATCACCTTCTTGACGCGGCTGGTGGGGATGATCTGCTGGATGATGAGCCGCTCGTTTCGGCCCAACACCGATTCGATTGTCTGGCGAACCTTGTCGATGCCGATCCCGAGCCTGGTCAGCACCTTGGCCGCCACACCCTCCGTTTCCTGCAGCAGCCCGAGCAGCAGGTGCTCGGTGCCGATGTAGCTGTGGTTGGCGCGTTCCGCCTCTTGCTGGGCCAGGCTGAGTACCTTCTTCGCCCGCTCTGTGAAGCGATCGAAGGGGTACATGAGCCTACGTTACGCTCGGCTGTCCGGCCACGTTCGGTCTGCGATGTGCCCCGGCTACGATAGGCCCCTGTGCCCGGCGACTCGCGCGCGGCCGCGCCGCCGTTCGAGGAGCTCTACCGTGAGTTCCTACCCCGCATCTACGCCTACGTCCGCTCCCAGATCCGGAGCGCGGCGGACGCCGAGGACGTGACCGCGCAGGTGTTCGTCAAGGCCTTCCAGGCTTACGACCGGTTCGAGATGCGGGGGGCCACACCGGCCGCCTGGCTCTTCCGGATCGCCCGCAACGCCAGCCTCGACCACCATCGCGCGAGCGCGCGCCGGGAGCGGCTGCAGCGGACGGTGGAGAGCCAGCCTGCGGCCGAGGCCGACCCCGGCGACCTGGCCGCCGACCGGCTCAGCTCGGCCCGCCTGCTGGAGGAGGTCGCCGGCCTGCCCGAGCGGCAGCAGGAGGCCCTGGCGCTCCGCCACAACGGCCTCTCTTTTCTGGAGGTCGGCGAGCTCCTGGACTGCAGCGAGGACGCGGCCAAGATGCTCTACCACCGCGCGCTGAAGGCGCTGCGGGCGAGGGTCAAGGGGCTCGCGGAGTGAAGCGCAAGCGGCAGGACGCCGGCGACCCGGACCTGGAACGGCGGCTGGACGCCGCCTACGGCAGCCTGCGCCCGCGGCCGGGCTTCGAGGACGAGCTCTGGACCCGGCTGGCCGCGCGCCGGCCGCTCTGGCAGCGGCTCACGGGCTGGGCCGCCGGCCTGGGCCTCGCCGGCCCGGCCCCGGCGCTGGCGGGGGTCGCGGTGCTGGTGGTGGTGGTGGGAGCGCTCTTTGTGTTCCTCGCGCACCCGCTCGGGGGCGGCTCTCCGGCGGCCAGCCGCCAGGCGGGCGGGGCCGGGCTGGACCGTCCCGTCGGCTCCTTCGGCAAGCTGCCGGCGGCCACCCTGAACCCGGCCCAGGGCAGCGTCCGCACGCCGCAGCCG